>JAFXDI010000011.1 GCA_017521245.1 Bacteroidales bacterium | reverse complement strand
GTGTTTATATGCGATGCCAAAAACTATGTATCATCGGGAACAATAACCTGTTACTCACCACAAGGCACAAAGCGTTGGAGCGTGTTTACAGGAGATATACCCTCATCAATAGAATTTATATACAAGTAATTATGAAAAGAATACATTTTATAACAACAATCCTATCGGCAATACTACTGATAGGTTGCCATAACGGACCCGATATAACATCAATAGGCGTTGATGACAACTATTCGGTACCACGTCTACAAAAACTCGCACTTGCAACAGGAGCAAGAGGAGATAGTTTCAAATGGGAGATAATATCTGAAAGCGGAGAGGTAACACTACTATCAGAGGATAGAGAGTGCATATTTGTTGCCGAGAAGAGCGGAAATTACTCACTAATCCTCACAATAGAGGACGACGGGGAGCAGATTATACAAACCTCTGCAATAGTGGTCCTACCCGAAGAGGTTGAGTACAAAGCAAAAATGTCGAAAGTTTTAGAATTTAATCCGGCACCGGGACAATTCATAAACGACCTGCCCGAATATGAAGAGGGAGACACAAAAGAGATTACCCGACAAAAAACAGAACAATATCTTCTAAACGGCAGTATGGTTTCGCTCGGCTCATTTGGAGGATATATAGTTGTAGGGTTTGACCACACCATAATAAACCGCAAAGGAGAAAAAGATTTCTTTTTAGGTAGTAACGCCTTTACAGGAAGTTCAGAGTGTGGCATTGTATCAGTTTCGTTAGACCGCAACAACAACGGCATTGCCGATGATGAGTGGTACGAACTTGCAGGAAGCGAATACAACAACCCCGAAACAATCAAGAACTATCAAGTAACATATTACCGACCAGAAGAGGGGAAGACACCTATCCCCGGGAAGAACGGAGTTGTAGATAAAGAGTATATAAAGTGGAGCGATAATATGGGAGGAGAAGGCTTTATTGAACAAAACAATTTTACAAACCACTCCCTTGAATATTGGCCACAATGGAGCAACGCCAAAGAACTCACATTCACAAGCACGCTACTACCTGAAAACTACACCATAAAGAGTAACGGACAATACTTCCTTGACAAATATGCATGGGGATATGCCGATAACTATCCCAACCGAGACAAAGAGAACAACTCATTTGATATCTCTTGGGCAGTAAACAGCAACGGCGAAAAAGTAGAACTTATAGGCATAGACTTTATAAAAGTAACAACAGGACTACTACAAAACTGCGGACAGATAGGCGAAAGCTCAACCGAATTTATAGGAGCAGAAGACTTGAATTTGTAACAAACAACTTAAAAATACAATATTATGAAACATCTTTACAAAACTATCATTTGTGTAACCTTTGCACTATTGTTATGCTCTCCGCTATATGCGGCAAAAAAGAGTATTGTATTAGACCTAACACAACCATCAAACCCCACAACATTCACATATAATGATAATGGTGTATGGACAGAGACCTACAACGATGTTGATTATACCTACTGGGAATCTCAAATCTTTATGTTCTCTCACCTAATTGACGGACCTGGCTCATCATGGGACGGCTTGGCTTGGGACGGATTTACAGTAAGTAAAAATGCAAGTGATGCCTCAGCCGAAGACCTTACCTCTACCCAATGGGGCTGTATGGCAAAAGGAGGAATATCGGCTATTGACGGAGAGAACATTACCATTGATGCCAATATCCCATATATTGTAGGATATTACAGCCTTATGTCAACACAACACAATCTCTCAATACTATTTAACGATGGCAATAGTTACACCCCTGAAGGATTCTATATAACAAATACCCCATACGTATATTATAGCACAAAAGATGGATATTTTGTAGCACGAGCATTCACCGAAGAGGGCGATTATCTTAAACTTATTGCACACGGAGTTAAAGCAAACGGAGATGAAACTACAACCGAAATAATCCTTGCCGAGTATAACGATGGAACATTCTCAGCAATTGATGAATGGACATGGTTTGACCTCTCAACATTAGGCGAAGTAACAGAGGTGTACTTCACAATGGAATCAACCGACACTGATCCAACATGGGGAATGAATACACCAGGATACTTCTGTATGGATAAATTTACCGTATCAACAGAAGTTGAAGACGAAGAGGTTGAAGGAATTGTATTAGACCTAACACAACCAACAACACCAACAGAATTTACATTCAATACAACAGGAGAGTGGGCAGAGACCTACAACGATGTTGATTACACACATTGGGAAGCACAAGTATTCCGATTCTCACACCTGATAGGTGGCGAAGGCACATCATACGGAGGAATGGCATGGAACGGATTTACAGTAAGCCAAAACGCAAGTGATGCCTCAGCCGATTACCTATTAGATACCCAATGGGGCTGTATGGCAAAAGGAGGAATATCAGCAGTAAGCGGAGATGAAATTACTGTTGATGCTGAACGCCCATACATAGTAGCAAATTATAGTTCATGGGAGGCAGAAAATAGCCTATCAATAACCTTCAACGATGGCAACAACTATACCCCAGCAGGAATGTACGTTACAAACTCGCCATACCCTTACTACACCAACATAGATGGTAACGACTTTGCAAACGGACTCACTAACGAAGGTGATTGGTTTAAACTAATAGCACACGGAGTAAAAGAGGATAACTCTGAAACAACAGCAGAGTTCACACTTGCCGAGTTCAAGAATGGCTCACTTTCACAAGTAACAGAGTGGACATGGTTTGACCTCACATCACTTGGCTCGGTTAAAGAGGTATATTTCACAATGGAATCAACCGACGCAGGACAATGGGGAATGAACACCCCCGCATACTTCTGTATGGATCGCATTACAGTAAAAAACCCAGTGCCAAGCGGAATAGAAGATTCCACAATAGAGGATAACAATACAACCATATACTACGCTGGTAACAGCATATATGTAACCGCATCAAAAACCGAAGTTGTAAAAGTATATTCAGTAAACGGAGTTGAGGTACTGTCACAACCCGTAAACGAAGGCACAACAACAATCACAACCGCCCCACTACCAAACGGAATATATATAGCAAAGGTTGGTACCAAAGCAATAAAGTTCTCAAAATAATATGTTAAAACAGTAGTTAAAAAATAGAGGCAACTCTATTTAAAGTGAACCCCAAAAGTTTTTGCCAAACTTTGGGGTTCACTTCATTTAAAACAAAACTTCTTATTTAGAAACTTATTTAATAATTACTTTTAAAGAATATTCCCCAGTATTAACTATATAAACACCCGCATATAGCATAAAGAATCTAATTTCACCATCTGAGGCTATCTTATGTGCAATACAAGTTCCGTTAATATTGTAAATAGTAGCCGATTGAGAACCTTTAACTATAATCTCATTACCACGAGTTATTATAGTTGAATTATCCATATTTACAGACTCCACTCCCGACTCATTTGTTACTGTAACAATACAAACATCAGATATTAAAGGATTAGCAATACTCGAAACGCGAATCTCTGCCTCCCCCTCAGCGATAGCTTCAATAAGACCAGTCTGATCGACATACACAACGTTCTCATTTGAAGAGATCCACAAAACACTCTTATCAGTTGCATCAATAGGCAGTATCTCTGCTATAAGTTGATAATTTTCTCCCTCGTTGAGTTGCAAACTTTCATTGCTAATAGAGATTGATAAAGGATATTTAACAACATTTACATTACAAGAGGCATTTACACCTGAACCATCAACCGCAGTAGCCGTAACAGTAGCCGATCCTATACCAACAGCCGTTACTACGCCAAAAGGAGAGACAGTTACCACATTCTCATCACTACTACTCCATTTCAGCTCCTTATTAGAAGCATACGTTGGCGATATTGATGTTGCAATAGTCCTACTCTCATCAACTATTAAATCTAAAGAAGAATACTCAAGAATAATACTCTGAACAAGAGCTCTTTCTATTGTTACCGAAGTCTCAGAGTTTTCAAGAACATATTCTTTAGAATCGTATGTTGAGAATATCTGGTTCTTCAATTCTATCAACTCGCTATCCGATACAACATTTGTTGCTTCAACTTTAAAATTCAGTAATGCCCCACTATCCCCCACAAAGATTGTATTAGAAGGAGAGAAACATGCTATACGAATTCTTCCATCTGTAAAACTCTTCACTGAAATTGTATGGTCAGAAACAATAGGAGTCTGTTCATTCTCTTCCGATGAAGAGAACACCTCAATATTAGAACTTTCAACATCAAATAATCCAATTGAATTATTGGCAACTGCTACATCATCGTTTACCTCAACTGCACTTCCTTGAAACTCTCTGCCATAAACTTTAAATTCGGTCATTTGTAACCAAAATTCAGGTTCATTTGTTGAAATTCTCATACGAACATATCGAGCCTCAGCACCTTTTGCATTACAGGTATAACGGTTAACGATTGAAGAACCCTCTGTTACATTTAATATATCTGATTTAGTAAACGTTGCAATAGTCATCCATGAATCATCTGTCGCATTCACTGATGTTTCAATCGTTGCACCAGTTGGCTGATCAGCATCTGTAAAATATAATTTAATATCTTCAACATTGTAAACCTTGCCTAAGTCTAACATTATATATTTCCCCAGATCTTGAGAAGCGTTAGACCAGAACTTTGTAGTATAACTACCATCAATAAGATTTGTAACATAGTATGATTGATATGCTATAAAGTTTGTAGTTACCTCTTGAACAACAATTTGTTCTTTTTCCCTTTGAAAAGTTGCAACAAACTCTGTATCATCAGTTATTACAGCATTGTAAGGATTTTGTGTTGATACAACCACACCATCAACAGTCCAGTTTTTAAACTCATACCCTTCCGCTGGAGTTGCAGTTAAGGTAACAGAACTACCTTTTGAGACTTTACCCTCCGTAGCCGACACTGTTCCCATTGACTCATTTCCCGATGATGCAAGAACTAAATATTTCGGCAATTCTTGTAATGATGCGCGTGACGTCAACTCAAAAGATTCAGCAACAATATTCAAACCCTCTGGCATATAAATATCGGTCTGAAATGCAGAAAAAGGAGTCTCATTATCAAGAATCATTGATATAGTTTTTGTTTCACCTGCCGATATATTAAAGTCAGGAATATAAAAACTATTATTATAAACATAACCAAGCTCTGCAAAAGAATCAACTAACCTTACATCCTTATTTAATGAATTAGTAAAAAGAACATTAGTTACAGAAATTACACCACCTGTAAAATTCTCTTGAGCCTTAACAGAGACATATAGCAAATCTCCGTTATTCCCGGTAAACGGATTATTCTCTACCGAAAAAGTTCCAAGTCTAAGACTCTTTTCAGTAATTAAATTGCTAACAATACTATATGTATCATCAGCACGAGGTGAAAGCGAAGATTTTACCTTTCCATTAAATTTAACAAACTCCAACCCATCTGGTAGTTCAATATCAACCTGAAAGCCATAAAAATCCTGAGTATTTTCAAGAACGAACTCAATATTTCTGGTTTCACCTGGTTCAATATTTTTGGTATCGATATAAAAACGATCTCCGGCAAATACTTCCGACACTGCTCCTAAGAGTAGTGTCAAAAGTATAAATATATTATGTCTAATAAATATTTTCATACCGATAAATTATTTTACAATTACTTTAGTTACAACATCACCCACAACAACAATATATACACCACTTACAACGCTATGCGACTCAAACGCCGATTGCGCAACAAAGTTAGCAATAGGAGTTCCGTTTGGAGAATATAAAGTAACATTCTCACCTTGAGCATTCTCAATATTAATAATATTGTTATCAACCGTAACAACAATATCCGATACCCCATTAACATTATCTAAGCCTGTTAAATCGCTGTAATGACCTCCAACAGATGCAAGCATATATTCATTTGCTTGAGCATCGGCAGCAATAATATTATGAGCCTCAATATCTCCAATAGAGTTAGCAGCCCCTTTAATCTTTAGTTCTACAATTGCCTCATCATTATCAGCAAAAGTTGCATTATCAAGAGCAAATAGTGCTAATCTGATAGTATTATTATTTAATCGCTTGATAGTTAATTTATGCGATAACTCTGCACGAGATCCTATATTTACACCTTCAACAAGTAAATCATCAGGAACAACAATATCTGCCTGCAAAGCAACATAATCAACAGAATTATCAAGTTTAACAGCAACTGTTTCTGTCTTTTCGGGAG
This sequence comes from Bacteroidales bacterium, assembly GCA_017521245.1. Taxonomy (NCBI): domain Bacteria; kingdom Pseudomonadati; phylum Bacteroidota; class Bacteroidia; order Bacteroidales; species Bacteroidales bacterium. Next base: position 3,665 of record JAFXDI010000011.1, on the reverse strand, counting down.
TTATAGAGAAATCATCAATAACAATACAATCCATTTCAGATACATTGCGATACAGATTGTGCTTCTTTAACATTGAAGGAACAATACTTTGCTCAAGAACTACTGCAACAGTTCCCGATGCATCAGACAATGTAATTTGGTTATCCTTATTCACATCAGCAGCCTCAAAACAGAAGTTTGCAGTTTCAATACCAACTGCATAGTTTGCAGTATTAACAGCATCAGTTATTGTAACAACGTCATTATCATTAGAGTCGCCAGTAGTTGGAGGAATAACACTTAAAGAGAACGAAGTTTCAACACCTGAACCATCTGTTCCAGTAGCAGTTATAATAACATCACCTGCTGTAATTGCATTAACAACGCCCAACTCTGAAACAGTAGCCACTTCTTGATTAGAAGAAGACCATACAACAGAAGGATTAGTAGTTGTAACAGGTAAAATGGCTACTGACAATTCCAATGTACGCCCTTTTTTAATAGTCTCTACACCACCATTATCAATAGATATTGACTCCATCAAAGTTGGATCAACAATTATTTTGCAAATGGCTTTCACTCCCGAACCATCAGCAGCAATTGCGGTAATGTCTGCCTCACCAACAGCAACACCCTCAACAACACCATCAGAGTTAACAGTTGCAACAGACTCGTTAGAACTACGCCATATAATCTCCTTATTAACAGCATCATCAGAACCCACTGAAGCAATTAATTCAACACTCTCTTGCGCCTTTATATTTGATTCTGTATGATTTAGAGTAATACTTGTAACAAGTACATCCTCAGTGATAGGTCTGAAACTATACCAATTCTCCCATGTAGGAGAGTACTGATAATAATCAATTGAATATTCAGGAACAAACACAGTTCCGTTAGCCACAACCTCTTCAGGGAAGTTCACCAAACCTTCAGGAGGAAATTCAGCGTATGATTTAACATAAGCAATATTGGTACAACCATCAAAAGAATTTTCTCCAAGAGAAGTAGTCTTATCACTTAACGATACCCATTTCAAACCAGTACAACCTTGAAAGGCTTGTTTAGCCACCGAAGATATACTCTTTATTGTTACACTTGGCAAAGAGGTACAATTAGCAAACGCTTCCACACCAAGACCATAAAGAGTCTCTGGAATCTCTATACCCTCAAGAGCAGAGCAGTTTTTAAATGCTGAGGGACCTATAATCATTAAAGATTCTCCAAGATCAAGATTTCTCAACGAAGTACAATTAGAGAAACTATTATCTGCCACTGAAGTCATACTTGCTGGGAATGAAACATTGTCAAGTGAACTACAACCAGAAAAAGCATAATCTGAAATTTGGCTAAGGTTATTACTAAATCTTACCGATTTAAGAGAAGAACAACCTCTAAATCCCCATAACCCTACCGATCCAATATTATCGGGCAAATATAACTCCTCAAGACCAGAACAATATGAGAACATATATTTATCCACCACACCCACATTCTCTCCAAAAGTAAGATTTTTAAGTGTTGAAATAGAATAAAAAGGAGAACGTTCTGGGCTTTCTGTATTATATGAAAGCCATCTTCCCAAATATAAGGTTTCAATTGGGCAATCTCTAAAAAGACCATAATTACTATTTGAAGCACCCCATGATACTGATAAAGTTTCTGGAGCATCTTCAAAAGTTACTGAAGCAAGGCGTTTACAGTTTCTAAACAGATAACTTTCCATCGAAACAACGGCAGGATGAATTACAATAGATGTAATATTTTCATCACCTGAGAGTAGCCCCTCTTTAAGATGTGTAACCATAGATGGTATCTCAATCCCTTTAAGAGCAGTCATCTCAGCAAAAGAATAACGTCCTAATTCTGTGATACTTTCAGGGAGTAGAAGTGTTTCACAATTGTTTACTCCATAAAGAAGATAATCTTTACAATATGTAATAGTTCCTACCTGAGAAAATTTAACATCGGTCAAATATGATTGATTATAAAATGGAGAGTAACTTGCACCTGTTGTGGGATATGATATATTTCTTCCCATATACAACGACTGTAAACTACAGTCACCAAACATAGAATTATTACTTGCCGATCCCGTACCCAAAGAAATGGCTTTTGAACTATCAGTAAATCTGATGTTCACAATATTTGGAGAATTTTTAAAACAATAGTTTCCTATCGAGGTTGCTTTACTTGGAATGATTAATTCTGTCAATGCAGGGCAGTTAGATAGCGCAGCTCCACCAATAGTTAAACTTAATGAATTCCCTTGTTCTTCATTAAATATGACTGATGCTAAATTAGTATTATTTTCACAAGCATGGTCACCTAATAGTACCAATGGATTAGGGAATGTCAATGAAGTTATACCTGTACAATTAGCAAGAGCGTAACTATGTATACTTTCCATACCCGATGGCATTGTTAATTTAGTTAGGCTACTACATCCATTAAGTAGATGATGATAAAGGAATGTTACTTTTGAACCAATTGTTACAGAACGTAAATTTGTGTGATTTACAAAAGGAGCGCTGGCACGAGTCTCAGTTCTATTTGTTTCTGGATTGTATATTGAAACAGATTCCGAGTATCCTGAATAAGTTAGATTCTTTCCAATGGTCAAGAATCTAATAGGACAATCATAGAAATAATCATATTTTCTATCTCTATAGGTCGTATTAGTCGTTAATGCATCAATTTTAGAACTCCTACAATTACTATTATTAATATTAAGAGTTCCCTCTCCCTCCTTAAATATTAAATATGTAACATTTGTACATCCATAAAAACAGTTAGTTCCCATAGAGGTAACTGTACCTGGAATTGTGAATCGCATTATACCTGAGTTATTCCAGAATACCTCAGAGCCTATAGTTTTCAACCCCTCGTTCATTGTAATAGTAGCAATAGTAGAGTCATTATAGAATGCTTGGTCTCCTATCACTTCAACCGTATTTGGGATTACCATTTCTGATAAAGCAATACAATTTTTAAATGCCTTAGCAGGAACAGACGTCAATGACTTTCCAAGTTTAGCGATAGTAAGTTTAGTACAACTCTCAAAAGCCGAGGCACCCATTGTTGTCAAACTATCAGGTAAAATAACAGCAGTAAAGGAGCGACAATTATAGAAAGCGTTATCACCTATTGTTTTAAGGCCACTTCCAACTGTAACTTCAGTTATACTTGTACAATTACCAAAAGCACTATTTCCTATATCTTTTATTGAATTAGGGAATGTAAGTTTGGTTATATTAGAGCAATTATAAAAGGCTGAGTTTCCAACCGTTTCAATACTTGATCCCAAATTAAGAGTAGCTAATTTTGCACACTCTTGGAAGGTAGAATTACCTATTGTCCTAACATTTGGTAAAGAGAGTATCGTTATAGTAGCATTTTTATAGAATAAATAGTCTGTTAGAGATGTACACCCTTCTCCTATTGTTACTTTTGCGAGTTTAGGTTGATTGTAGAAAGCTGAATATCCATATTTATCAGGATTAGATGCAAAGGGATATGATGAATCACGATCCTTGTATTTAATATTTCTACCAATGTAAACCTCTTCCAATGGACAACTGCTAAATAAACCTTTAGAATAAGAAATAGAATAACTATAATACACTCCTAAATAGACATCAGATGAACCATCTTCAAAACGGACAGACTTCAAAGCTGTACAACCG
>JAFXDI010000010.1 GCA_017521245.1 Bacteroidales bacterium | reverse complement strand
TCCTGTTCCTAAAAAATCAAGAAACTGTTTAGGCATCTCGGGGCGAGATACGGGCCAGAATCTGCTACCAATACCGCCCGCCATTATAATGCAATATCTCTCCATAGAATATCATTCGTTTATCGCAAATATAAAACTATTAGTTGGCACAAGCAAATTAATAAGGTAAAAGAAATATAAAATAAGTTGTTTAAATTTGAAGTTGTATTTATTATGTATATATGAAGAAAAGAGGCTATCGCAACTTTTGTTGGATAGCCTCTTTGAATAGAACTATAATAGATTCTTATTTAACTAAGAATTTTTGTGTTTCGTTAATTCCTTTGCCATTAACTTTAACAACGTAACTTCCGCTGTTTACATTGCAGTTGAAAGGAATATCAATTGAATCAGACTCTTTGTTGATAGTAACGTTTTCTATTTGTTGCCCCAAAGTCGAGAAAACGACAAGATTAATTTCTCCTCTTGCAGCACCGTTTATTTGAACGGTGAATGTTCCCTCGTTGGGGTTTGGAAAAACCTTTACCTTACCTCCTTTCACGCTATCACTAATGGAAGGTCTTATACCTGTTGTCTCAGATTTAAGTTCTCCATTCTCCATTGTGATACGATATTGTTCACCTTTAATAGTTGGGAATGCCATTTTTTTTCCATTGTAGCGGATACGGCACTCTTCGCCCATATTTGAAGTTACTAAAGCATAATCTAATTGATTGTTTGCGTAGTAAATATCAACGGTGAAGTTACCGCGAGCAAGAAGTCCTGTTATAGAACCCTCAGTCCAGTCCGATGGTAATGCAGGAAGAATATACAAAGTATCCATTTGACTTTGAAGGAATAACTCCGAGATACCCGCAGTTCCTCCAAAGTTACCATCAATCTGGAATGGTGGGTGAGTATCCCACATATTATCCAAGGTACCCTCTTTTAGCAGGTTCTTGAATAATGTGTAAGCGTGGTCACCATCTTGAAGACGAGCCCAGTGGTTAAGTTTCCAACCCATACTCCATCCAGTTGCAGCATCACCACGTTGACGAAGTGTCTCTTTACAAGCCTCAGCCAGTTCGGGAGTCGTTATTGGGTTTACTGTGCTACCGGGGTGCAAACCAAATAGGTGGTTTGTGTGGCGGTGTTGGTCTCCGTATGGGTCAATATCTTCGTACCACTCTTGAAGTTGTCCGTAACGTCCAATTTGATAGGGGTACATATTGTTTAGTTTATTTTTCCATTCAGCAACAAGGTCAGCATCTTTTCCAAGTATCTCTGCCGCTTTAATAGCCTCAATCAAAACCTCGCGGGTAACGGCATTTGCGTATGTAGCACCAAGGTCGCAAGTACCATGCTCAGGAGAGTATGAAGGAGCAGATGTATATGAACCATTAGCATAGTATAATAGGTCAGATACAAAGTTTGCACTCGATTTGATAATGTCGTAACCAACCTCTGCTAACCACTCTTTATCGCGAGTGTAATCGTAATATTCCCAGATTTGAGTAGTCAACCATGGTCCGGCAGTTGGGTTGTAGTTCCAACTCATATCAGAATCAATCAATGGAGCAGTAAATCCAAAGATGTTAGTTGAAACCTCAGCTGTCCAGCCTCTTGCTCCGTAGTATGCTTGAGCAGTACGCTCTCCGGGTTTAACCAAACCTTTAACATAATCAATAAATGGTTGGTAGCACTCTAACATGTTAGTACATGTAGCAGGCCAATAGTTCATTTGAAGGTTAATGTTGTTGTGGTAATCAACACGCCAAGGTCCATCAATATTGTTGTTCCACATACCTTGAAGGTTGGCGGGCATATTTCCTGCACGAGAACAAGCAATTAATAAGTAACGTCCATATTGGAAATAAAGGGCCTCTAACTCGTGGTCTAAAGTTCCGCTACGATAGTTTGCTAAACGAGTAGGCGTTGGCAAGTTCTCAAAAGTCTTATTGGGGTTAATTGATAACTTAACTCTGTCGAATATTTTGCAGTAGTCCTCTCTGTGGTTATTGAACAACTCGTTATATGATTTCTCCTTTGCAGCATTAATAACATTGTTTACACTTGCAATTGGATCAACTCCAACGAATGCTTTGCTATCGGTAAATGAAGGGTTGAAGTTCATCTTGTAGTCAGTGTCGGCAGCAATAATGAAATCAACATCGGTAGAACCAGTTACTGTAATATTGCGAGTTGAAGCATTTGATGAAACAGTACCTCCGCCATTTGTGCGAACATAAACACGCATTGCCCATTTCATTCCGTTGTTGTCTATCTTGCAGTCGTACAATAGACCTCCATCAACCTCTGTAACGCTTTGAACGTTTTGAGGACAGTTGAATGAGAATGTTAGGTTTTGAGTACCGCCTTTTGATTGGAATTTCCATACCATAACGCTATCAGGGTATGAACAGAAATATTTACGAGTATAGCCTACGCCATCAGCATCAAATTTAACAACAACCATCGAAGAGTCCATATTCATAATTCTCTTATAGTTGGTAACGTTGCTCTCGTTAATACCGGTCTCAACGTATGCCTCGCCCATCATTGTAAATGTACCAAATACATTTTTGTTGTAACTTACAGTTCCGTTGTAGTTGTTTTGAACCAATGAGTGAGCCGCAGAGTTGTTTCCTGCAACCAAGTAGTTGCGAACTTGTTGAAGAGTAGAAGATGAAACAGTTTTGTTCATATTCCAGTAGTTGGTAACGCCGGTACCCGGACCTCCCTTCCAAAGAGTCTTCTCGTTCATAACAACACGCTCTTTGTTTACAGCACCCATAATGGTAGCACCTAACGAACCGTTACCAATTGGGAAAGATTTTTTCTCCCAGTTTTGGTCGGGGTTGGTAGTAGTGGCACTAAAATCGTTAGTGTTCCAAATAGCAAGACCAGCAGTTGACGAGTTTGGAGTGTCAAACCATATAGCATTGCCTTTTGTATAATCAACAACGTTAGAGATAATATATTCACCATCCTCGCTATTGGTTAAACTCTCTTTTGTACCATTAACTGTTATGTTATTGATATTTACTTTGATAGAGTTTCCTATGGTTGCAGTAGTGGCAACATCAGCAATAAGTATGAAATAGTTATTGCCGTGTGCTAAAGTTTTGTTTGCAGTAAATGAAGCAATATTGCGAGCGAAAGACTCCTTCTCAGCAATAACCTCAGTAGTTACGTTTCCTGAAGTAGAGTATATCCAGCGAAGATTGCTTATGTCTGTTGATTCGGTACCTGTAAACTTAACAGAGAAACCTGTAACATTAAAAGGATTTAAGCCGCCATCAGTCTTAACGTTAACTGATGCAAGGATGATTTTCTTTTCACCACAGTTAACCTCACCTGAACGTTTCTCAACAGAGATAGATTCTATCTCCATATCTTTTGGCTCGTTTATTTTAATTGTAAAATCAACAACACAACCACCATTTGTAGTAATATAATTTCCTGATGTACTATTACCGCAAGGGTCTAAACTGTTCCAGTCAACTTTAAAACGAGCAGTGTAAGTTCCTCCTGCAAGATTTGATGGAATGGTAAAAGCAGGCATTGCTGAAGCATTTGGCAATCCAGCGCCATTGCTGACATATGTTCCTGCACTATTAGGAGCATTTGAAGCACCGGTTGAACTATAATAAGAGTAACTTACCACCTCTCCGCCAGTTGTTCCATTAGCGTTAAGAGTTTGGTTGAACTCTCCATCTTGATTGTAGTCAACAAAGAGATAACCATGCATCCATGCTCCATTCCAAGTTAAATCAGAGAACGTAATCTCCTCTCCTGGGTTGGTTTCAAAAATTGTAGATTTACGATCGTAATAAATCGAACCAGATGTTGTTTGATTTACCGAAACTACTTGAGACGTTGTCCCATCGGTAACACCAAATGAAACAAGGTTTCTTCCGTAACTTGAATTATAAGAACCAAAAGAGCAATCGGCATAAACATTGCCAAAAGCCATTGATACAATTAATACAAGCGTACTAACTAAAAATTTTTTCATAATAAAATAGTATATTGTTTGTTTTTTTAATTTGCACAAATTCCCATTTTCGATACAAATATATAATAAATTACCTAATTTAGACATTATTATATAAATAAAAATAATTAGCGGGCTATTATTTATGACCTCACGTATAGCCCTGCATTTGGTATAAATGTAAGAGAGAAAATACCTAAATTGCGGATAAAAGCAATAAAATAATTATTTTGATAAAAGTTTTTGTTTAAAAATTTGTCCAATTAAAAAAAAGTATATACCTTTGCAGTCGCAAATCGAGAAATATGTATTTATACGCAACTCGATATGGCCCTTTCGTCTATCGGTTAGGACGGGAGATTCTCATTCTCCAAAGAGGGGTTCGATTCCCCTAGGGGCTACTAATAATAAAAAAATAAAGAAATGGCAAACCATAAATCTTCAATCAAAAGAATCCGCGAGACAGAAACTCGCCGTTTGCATAATAGATATTATGCAAAAACAATGCGTAATGCAGTTCGCAAATTACGCGCTACAACAGAGAAAGAGGAGGCTGCAACTCTTCTAGTGAAAGTAACTTCAATGCTTGATAAATTAGCAAAGAAAAACGTTATTCACAAAAACAAAGCAGCTAACTTAAAATCAAAATTAGCTCTTAAAGTTAATAAACTATAAGAAAGCGGGTGTCGGGAATCCCACACCAAAGGATGGTCCATTCGTCTATCGGTTAGGACGCAAGATTTTCATTCTTGAAAGAGGGGTTCGATTCCCCTATGGACTACGAAAGGTTGAACTAGAGTTCAATCTTTTTTTGTTTTATAAACATCATATCTTTTGTTATTGTTTGACACCAGAACACAAAAGAAGAAAACTCTCGGGATTGCCCTGGGAGTTTTTGTTTTAAGAGTAGCGAATATTGATTGTTGACTGCTTTGAGAGGAAAAGAGGTTGAATACCTGTTTGAAGTCTTATAAACTCAAAAACCAAAACTTTGATTCTTTGAAGGCTGGAAAATCTGTGATTTTAGAAAAAAGTGTGATATTCTTGAAAAGAAATCATTTGATTCTAAAATAATAAAGCAGAAATTTAGATTTATAATAGAGATAAGAGATGAAATGTTGAAATCTAAGAATGAGTTAGAATGTTATAAGGCTCATACAGATTGTATTCCTGAGATAGAAAAGATAAACTCTGTACTCTCTTATGTCGAGGAGTTGTTGGAAACAACGAATAAATCAATAAAGGGTATAGAGCGAATTTTTGGTGCCAAATATAAAGAAAAAACAATTGTTGAATCTTTTAAACCTCTTAAAGAATTGTCTCTAAATGCAAAGAGACAAACAGATAGACAAAATAGAAAAGAAGGGTTACAACCTATATTTTTTATACTACTGATTATATTGGGGCAATAGTGTATTTCTTATTTTAGTTTATTCTCTTTTTGTCTTTTGATACTCATATTTGCAAAAAAAAGAAGAGTTAAATCATCAGTCACAAAACTCTCGTATGTTATAATGTTGCAATTATAAAAGATAAGGAGTTGTAAAACAAAAGAAATCGCTAAGTACTCTTAGCGATTTCTTATTTGTGGTCCCACTTGGGCTTGAACCAAGGACCCCCTGATTATGAGTCAGATGCTCTAACCAACTGAGCTATGGGACCTCTTTTAGGGTGTACCCCTCAAAAGCGATGCAAATATACGCACTTTTTTTTATTCTGCAAAATAAATAACTATGATTTTGATAAATTTGTTTTATTTGATGTAGATAGATAAATGGAGTTTCTAAAATTTTACTATCTTTGCGGTAAACCGCGAATATAGACTGCACTCGCTGTGAAATATCAAAGCAAGCTTTGTTAATCTCGCTCGTTTGTTACTATTTTTGTAGTTTATAGAAGATTTCAGATTATGAAACAAGAATATACTACAATAATTTTTGATCTGGGAGGGGTATTGATAAATCTCAACAGACAAAATTGTTTGAAGGCTTTTAGAGAATTGAGTTACGACTCTATTGATATGATGCTTGGAGAGTACCGACAAAAGGATGAACTTTTGGCATTGGAGGAGGGGCGTATCTCTCCCGAAGAGTGGAGAGATTCTATTAGGCGTTGTATTTCTGTTTCGGTAACTGATAAGCAGATTGATGATGCCTTTAATGCCTTTCTTGTAGATATTCCTATTGAAAAGTTGAGGATGATACGCCGTTTAAAGGAGAAGTATCGTGTAGTTATGTTGAGCAATACCAATAAGGTAATGTTTGAAAGTAAGATACCTGAACTTTTTAAAATTGACGGTTTGAAGATGGAAGATTACTTCGATAAATTCTTCCTCTCTTATGAGATGGGTATGAGTAAACCATCGCCCGAAATATTTTTGCGTGTTGCTGAGGAGTTAGAGATTGCTCCACAAGAGGCACTCTTTATTGATGACTCATTGGCGAACATTGAAGCAGCATCTAAATTAGGATTTCAAACTATGCATGTAGAACCCTATACCGATTTTTCGAATAAATTATTATAACTAATGATGAAGATTGTAACAACAGCATCGCCTAACTTACCTAAGATAATTGCAGGGATAGGTTTTTTTGATGGAGTTCATTTGGGACATCAGTCTCTAATAGAGGAGATAAAATCAACCTCTGCCGAGAAGGGAGTTTCATCTGCTATTGTAACTTTTCGCCGTCACCCACGCTCTGTCTTAAATAGTGAATATCGACCACAACTATTAAACTCCTTTAACGAGAAGATGCAACATCTCTCTAATACGGGAGTAGATTATGCAATAGCGTTGGATTTTGATATTGCAATGTCAAAGATGAGCGGTTATGATTTTATAAAATATCTTCGCGATAAATATAATTTGCTTGGGTTGTATATTGGTTACGATCATAAGTTTGGTCATAACCGCAGTGATAATTTTGAGGATTATCAACGATATGGTAAGGAGTTGGGAGTTGAAATATATAGAGCAGGGGTAGCTCTTGCGGGAACAACACCCATAAGTTCATCTGCGATACGCCGCTTCTTGAAGGAGGGTGGTGTAGATGTAGCAAATAGAATGCTTTCGTATCCCTATACTTTATGTGGTAAGGTGGTGTCGGGCTATGGCGTAGGACGCACAATAGGTTTTAAAACAGCCAATATTGAGATTGAAGATTTAGATAAACTAATACCCTCAAATGGTGCTTATGCTGTTTATGTCAAGACTTCTGACAGAGTGATGCGAAAAGGTATGATGAATATTGGCAATCGCCCAACAGTTCATGATAATACCGAGAGAACAATAGAGGTGCATATCTTTGATTTTGAGGGAGACATTTACGAAACAGATATAGAAATTATTTTAGAAAAGTTTATGCGTCCTGAGCGTAAAATGAGTGGATTAGATGAGTTGAAGTGCCAACTTGAGGAGGATGCTCAACGAGCAAAAGAGATTTTAAAATAGAGATAAAACAAATAGCAAATGGAGTCGATAGCATTTATACAGTGGTGTTTAGATAACTTAAATTATTGGACAATAACTCTTCTAATGACAATAGAGAGTTCATTTATACCTTTTCCCTCTGAGGTTGTTGTGCCACCGGCAGCGTGGTTGGCGGCAACAGGGGGTAACGATTTGAATATATATTTAGTAGTGGCATTTGCAACATTAGGAGCCTGCCTCGGAGCATTGATAAACTACTATTTGGCTCTATGGTTAGGGCGTCCTATTATATATAAATTTGCAAATAGCAAGATAGGACATTTGTGTCTTTTAGATGAGGCAAAAATTAAAAATGCCGAAGAGTATTTTGATAAACATGGAGCAGTATCAACCCTTGTTGGTCGCCTAATCCCTGCGGTGCGTCAGTTAATATCAATACCTGCGGGATTGGCAAGAATGAGAATAGATAAGTTTCTGCTTTTTACAACCATAGGAGCAGGAGCGTGGAATGCTGTTTTGGGGCTTATTGGTTGGGCATTAGCAAAAGTGCCTGGTATTCAAACAAGGGAACAGTTGCTTGAACGAGTTACAGAGTATAGTCACATTATCGGATACTCTATTCTTGCAATAGTAGTGATTATTTTAGCAATAATTATTTTTAAGTCACTTCGTATGAGAAAATAAAACAAAAAAGTAAATAACAATCATAAAAAAATAGGACTTATTTAATAAGTCCTATTTTTGTGTTTATTTATCTTTTTTCAACTTTTACTCCTCTTTAAAACTATTTTCGTTGTCGATGATTGCTTTTTGTTCAACAGGGATTTCCCTTGAAAAACTCTCCTCTAACGAGATAAGGGTCTCGGTCTCTGCTACTCCGGGTATATCCTGAATCTTTCCGTTTACAAGTTCCATTAGGTGTTCGTTGTCACGAGCATATAGTTTACACATCATGGTGTATGGACCTGTTGTAAAGTGGCACTCTATAACTTCGGGTATTCTTAATAGTTCAGGAACAACCAATTTGTACATTGAGCCTTTCTCAAGTTTTAGTCCTATATATGTACAAGTGCGATAACCTAAAATTTTAGGATTTACTCTATATCCTGAGCCTACTATCACATTCATATCAATCAATCGTTGAATGCGTTGGTGTACGGCTGCTCTTGAAACTCCGCACTCTGTTGCAACGTCTTTCGATGGGATACGTGCGTTACGCATTATTATCGAAAGAATCTTTCTGTCAAGTTTATCTATTTTTTCCATATTTGTATGTTTGTATTACAAATGTATATAAAAAATAGAAATATGCCTATAAAAAAAGAAAAAATGTGACGTTTTGCCACATTTTTTCTTTAAGTATGTAAAAACCTCTATTATTTGGTTATTTCTAACAATTCAACCTCAAAAATAAGAGGACTAGCTGGAGGAATTGGTCCTGTTCCTTGTTCTCCGTATCCTAATTGATATGGGATGTAGAAGGTAAATTTAGAGCCCTCGGGCATTAAACAAATACCCTCTTTCCATCCTTGAATTAAGTTTTGAAGTGAGAAGTCGGCTGGTTTCCCTCTTTTATATGAACTGTCAAACTCAGTTCCGTCAATTAGTTTTCCCGAATAGTGAACTTGAACTAAACTTGTAACTAATGGTTTCTCTCCCTCTCCAAGTCTCTCTATTTTGTAAAGAAGTCCGCTTTCGGTTTTGATAACACCCGGCTCTTTCTCCATCTTTGCTAAGAACTCGGCACCTGCAATTTTGTTTTTCTCCAACTCCTCATTCTTTTTCTTTTGCATTGCTTCGCGAAGAATGTTGTTTGTTTGGGCATAAACCTCTGCTAATTGCTCTTCAGTGTATAGCATATTGGCAGAGTCGTTAGCAAGTTGTGCAATTAATGAGCCAACAATTATATCTTTTGGTAATTCAAAGTTTACATCGTTTTTCATTTGCTCCAACATGCCTATGGTTTGTTTGCCCATAGCCATACCGTATGCGTATGCAATACTATCTTGTAACGAGTTTAGAGTAATAGTCTTGCAACATTTGTTATCGGGAGTACACTCTTTTTGCTCCCCTTTAACTTTTGTATCTTTGCTATCTTTTGTTTTTGCTTTTTTCTCTTTCTTTGTTGCTACCTGCTCGGTTTTTACGCCCTCCTTTTTGTTACCTTTCTCTTTCTTTGCAAAGGCAGAAGGGGAAATAAGAGCAAAACAAAGAACTAAAATTGCTAACTTTTTCATATTGCTTATTCAATGTCGGTTAGTTCCAATTCAAATATTAGAGTAGAGTTTGAAGGTATGCCACCTTGAACAAGAGCGCCATAACCTAAGTTAGCAGGAATATAAACCTCGTATTTAGCACCCTCATCCATAAGAAGTAGAGCCTCAGTAAATCCGGGAATAAATCCGCTAACTACGCCTTTAGCTCCCTCGCTTTTATCAAACTCTGTACCATCAATCAATGTTCCGCGATAGTTCATTGTAATCTTAGAGTCTCTGGTTGGGAAGTTTCCATTACCTTTATTGATGACTTTATAAAGCAATCCGCTCTCGGTTTTTATTACTCCCTCTTCTTGTGCTTTACTTGCTAACCAAGCCTCTCCTTTTGCCAAGTTTTCTTGAGCCTCAGGAGTTGCTGCAAAACGAGCCTCCTCTTCGCTTCTCTTTTGAGCAAGGAATTTCTCTAATATAGTATTAGCAATTATGTTTGCCTCAGTTTGAGTAAATTTAAGAGAGTCTTCGTTAATTGCATCGGCAAATGCTTTAAGGAAAATATCTTTGTTCATCATCACGCCAATTACATTAACATCGCGCTCCATATTCATAGCAATGTTAAAACCAATATTCTCTCCAATTCTGTAAGAGTATTCGCTTGTGTCAGACATTAATCCTGCTTTAAATCCTTTAATGAACTCATCGGCATTCATTTTGTTGTCGTATGCTAATTGAGGAGCAATATTGCTTCCAACCAACATACCTTGAGCGTAACTCATACTATCAATATCGTTAGTAAGTTTTGCTTCTGACTTAAAGCTATCGCAAGATGCGAAAGTAATTGTTGTAATAGCAACAAAAAGAGCTGCTATCAAATAAAAACACTTTTTCATGATTATAAAACTTTTAATAATTCAACTTCAAAAATTAGAGTAGAGTTAGGCTCAATTGATTGCCCTGCTCCACGTTCTCCGTATGCAAGATTAGCTGGGATGAATAGTTTCCATTTAGCACCCTCGCTCATAAGTTGAAGAGCCTCGACCCAACCTTTAATAACACCATTTACAGGGAATTCTGCTGGTTGATTACGCATAACTGAACTATCAAATACAGTACCGTCAATTAGAGTTCCATGATAGTGACAACTTACAGTATCAGTAGCAGATGGTTTTTTACCGGTACCCTCAGTGATGATCTCATATTGCAATCCGCTTGGGAGTGTAACCACGCCTTCGCGTTTTCCGTTTTCAGCAAGGAATTTATTACCCTCCTCTAAGTTTTTGGTTAATTTCTCTTTTTCTGCCTTCTCAAAGTAGTCTTGAATAACAGTTCTTGCCTCGGCATCTGTCATTTTGGTACTCTCTCCGTTATAAACAGTTTTTACAGCTTCTGCAAAATCCTCAACTGAAAGGTTTACAAATCCTGATGATTTAAGGTTGTTTGCTATGTTCAATCCAATAGCATAACTTAGTTTATCCATATCTTTATTTTTTCTTTATGCGGAACGTTCCGCGTTAGTAATTATTATGATTTTCTAAACAATTGGCGAAGATAAAAAATTTTTTACAACTCCATTTAAACTTTTGAGTGAAAAATATATAAATTTACACATCAAAGTACAAATATTAATAAACAAATATTGTACCAAACATAATAACGTAAATAATATTAAGTAAGTTTACCTATAAAAATGAAAAAAGTAGTAATATTGACAGGAGCTGGAATATCGGCAGAGAGCGGATTGGCTGTGTTTAGAGGAAGTAATGGATTGTGGGGAAAATATAGAGTAGAAGATGTTGCAACAATCGAAGGGTGGTATCGTAACCCCGAGTTGGTGTTACAGTTCTACAATGAGCGTCGTAAAGAACTCTTGAAATGCTCACCCAATTATGGGCATATAGGCTTGGCAGAATTGGAGAAGAATTTTGATGTGCGAGTTATTACACAAAATGTTGATGATCTTCACGAGAAGGCAGGAAGCAGTAAGGTAATACATCTTCATGGGCGTTTAATGTGGGTACGTTCTGAAAAGAATGAGAACTTGCGTTTTGAACTTCCTGTTGATAATTACGAAACACATATAGGAGATAAAGCTCCGGATGGCTCACAACTTCGCCCTGATATTGTTTGGTTTGGCGAGGCAGTGCCAATGCTCGATGCAGCAATTGATTGGGTAGAGGAGGCCGATATATTTGTAGTTATAGGAACATCACTTAATGTATATCCTGCTGCGGGCTTGCTTCACTATGTACCAAACGGAATCCCAGTATATTTAATTGATCCAAACCCGGTTAATGATCCATACGGAAAGGTTACAACATATATAAATAGTGTGGCAAGTGAGGGGGTGAGGCGCTTAAAAGAGATGTTGCTTAGTGAATAAAAAGGGGTAAACTCAATATCAAAGTGATAAAAGCAAGAAGAGGGTGTATCAGAAATGAAACACTCTCTTCTCTATTTACTTTATGAGTATCTATATTATAGGTTGCTATTTTGTTGTAATATTCTTAACAAGATTATCAAAAATTTCACCGATAACGCTATCAGATGATAGTGCTATTGGTTTCCCCTCATCGCCACCCTCTCTGATGCTTTGAATAAGAGGTATCTGAGCAAGAAGAGGAACATTTGCGCTCTTTGCCAAATTCTCTCCGCCACCTTTACCAAAAATGTAGTATTTGTTCTCCGGAAGTTCGGCAGGGGTAAACCACGACATATTCTCCACAATACCAACAATAGGTACATTAATTTGTGGATTTTGGAACATATCCACACCCTTTCGTGCATCGGCAAGAGCCACCTCTTGAGGAGTGGTAACAATTATTGCCCCTGTAAGCGGTATAAGTTGAACAATAGTCAAATGAATATCACTTGTTCCCGGAGGTAGGTCAATTAAAAGGTAATCCAACTCCCCCCAAGCAGCCTCAGTGATAAGTTGCTTAATTGCATTACTTGCCATACCGCCACGCCAAACAGTAGCACTGCCTTTGTTTACAAAGAATCCTATTGATAAAAGTTTAATACCATATTGCTCGATAGGTTTGATGAAATCCTTTCCGTCAACCTCTTCTGCAACAGGTCGAGCATCCTCACAATTAAACATTGTAGGGACAGAGGGTCCAAAAATATCGGCATCTAACAATCCAACTTTGAACCCGTTACGAGCTAAAGCAACTGCAAGATTTGAAGATACTGTCGATTTACCAACACCACCTTTGCCCGAAGCAATTGCAATAATATTTTTTACTTTTGGCAGTACAGGCTCATTCTCTGCTTTGGGTTGTTGCTTAAACTGAGGAGTAATGTTGCCTTTAATCTCAACGCCCTCTCCAACGTAAGTTAAAATTGCAGTCTCTGCTGCACGTATCATCGACTTGATAAAAGGGTCGTTAGGGCGGTCAAAGATAAGCGAAAATGAAACTTTGTTGCCTTCAATGCGAATGTTGTCTGCAACCATCTCTGCGGTTACAAGATCTTTACCATTTCCCGGGTAACGCACTGTTGCAAGTGCATCTAATATAAGTTTAGGATATATTGTCATAATTATTACTCTCCTTTCTTGGGTTGTTGACTTCTTCTGCTTCTGTTAAAACTTCTGTAACTATCATATTCAATCTCAATATCAGGCTCTACGAGAGGCTCGGTAGAAGAGGGTATAAAACTCAAATATTTTATAGTTAAACCACGCTCTAACCATTGTTGCTCATAGAATGTTTTAATTTGTAATATCTTATCCTCAATTCCTGAATTATATAAATCATCAGTGTTGGTGATAACATCAAACTTGTTAAGTTTAACCATTTCGGCTGTATAAGTATATAAGAATGGACTATCACTCTTTAAGTGGATAATACCACCGGGTTGTAAAATTTTCTTATATAGTTCAATGAAGTTTGTAGCAGTTAAACGCTTACGGTATTTCTTCATTTGGGGGTCAGGGAATGTAATCCATATTTCCGAAACCTCATTTTCAGCAAAGAAGTATGGGATAAGTTCGATGGATGTTCTAAGGAAAGCAACGTTCTTCATCCCTTTCTCTAACGACTCTTTTGCGCCTGACCATATTCTCGCTCCCTTAATATCTATACCAATAAAATTTTTCTCAGGATACAACTCTGCCAGTCCCACAGTATATTCTCCTTTCCCGCATCCCAACTCTAAAACAATGGGGTTGTTGTTCTTGAAAAAAGTCTCACCCCATTTACCTTTCATATCAAACCCCTTCTCTTTTAATACCGAGAATGGATATTGAAAAACGTGAGGGCATTTTTCAACAAATTCAAATTTCTGTAACTTATTTTTTCCCATAAAGGTTCTATCTATTTAATTTTATAATCTGCTATCAAATCTGATAATATTCTCAACTACAAAAAGGGCTCTTATGTCGCTCTTTTGAATTTCAATATCATCGTACTCACTATTTGCACTTTTCAAAATAACGAGGTCGGGATTTTCGTGTTTTCTTACAAACTTAACCATTCGATAGTCATCAAGAAGAACAACATAAATTTGTCCCCAGAAGATTAGGTTTATATTCTTAACCTCTCTTATTGAAAGCATATCTCCATTGTTGATAACAGGGCTCATACTATCACCGCTAACCTTAACAATATAGTTCTCGGGATTAATGAAAGGCATATTTATTGAGCCTATAATTTGTTCTGAAGTAAACATCAAGCTTCTTCCGCTTGGACCAGCGGTAACATCAATATCATACACCTTTGCACCAATAGCCTCGTTACTCTTGATGGCACTTGACGGAAGAGTTATTGTTCTTGAGTGAGATGCGACAGAGGTTTTGAATTTTTCTCCCTTCCCCTCTAATAGCCACTCTTTTGATACGCCCAATTCAACAATAATTTTGTTTGTTAATACGCGGGTTACTGCTAATTTTCCATTAATCTGTTTTGAGAAATTAGAGCAATCTGTGCCAATGCGTGAAGCAAATTCGTTTTGACTAATACCCATCTCTTTGATGAGTTCTTTAATTCTTAATGCAATCTCGTTCATTCAATGTTATTGTATAAATATAACAGTCGTGCGTTGTAAAATTACCTTATTTTTGTTGCTGTGAAGATTTTTGTCGTTTTTCTTTCTTTAATTACTACAAAGATATGTAAAGTTTTTGGATTGTAGAAATATATATATGGTAAAAATCTTGAAAGGTGTGGTTAATAAACAATAAATTGTATGAAGAGTAATAGATTAATAGTTGAATTTATGCGAGTGTCGCTATTGGCGGCATCTTACTTTATTTTAAATTTTGAAGATATGGTTAATACAAACGGTGTATATCTATATGAATTTAAGACTAATGTTAAGGGTGAAGATATTATAATCTCGGCAACTTATCGTCCAAAGAGTGAGTTTTGCTCTTGCTCTTTTTTTACATTTGAGGCAGAGGGATGTGATCCGGATCTTAACATTAAATATAGAGGGTGTCCTAAAGTAGCCTCTGAGTGTGCAAAAGAGGTTATTGAAGAGTTTCTTAGTCGTATCTAAAAATCTGATTCTCTATAAAATGTTTTGCGGATGGTTGGGTGTAAAAAAATAGGGATTGCAAAAACAACCCCTATTCGATGAATATATTTTCTTATGAAAATTATCCGTTAACTTTTTTCATGTAAGCGATTAACTCAAGAACTTTGTTTGAGTAACCAATCTCGTTGTCATACCAAGATACAACTTTAACGAAAGTATCAGTTAAAGCGATACCAGCTTTAGCATCGAAGATTGAAGTACGAGCATCTCCTAAGAAGTCAGAAGATACAACATCGTCCTCAGTGTAACCAAGTACACCTTTCAACTCGTTCTCTGAAGCAGCTTTCATAGCCTCGCAAATCTCAGCGTATGTTGCAGGTTTCTCCAAGTTAACTGTTAGGTCAACAACTGAAACGTCCAAAGTAGGAACGCGGAATGCCATACCAGTTAATTTACCGTTAAGTTCAGGAATAACTTTACCTACTGCTTTAGCAGCACCTGTTGAAGAAGGAATAATGTTTCCTGCTGCTGCACGACCACCTCTCCAGTCTTTCAAAGAAGGACCGTCAACTGTTTTTTGAGTAGCAGTTGTTGAGTGAACTGTAGTCATCAAACCATCTTTGATACCCCATTTGTCGTTCAATACTTTAGCGATAGGAGCAAGACAGTTAGTTGTACAAGAAGCGTTAGAAACAAATTGAGTTCCTTTAACATATTTGTCGAAGTTTACACCACAAACGAACATAGGAGTTGCGTCTTTTGAAGGTGCAGACATTACAACATATTTAGCACCAGCCTCGATGTGAGCTTGAGCTTTCTCTTGAGTCAAGAAAAGACCAGTTGACTCAACTACGTACTCTGCCTCAACCTCGTTCCATTTTAGGTCAGCTGGGTTACGCTCTGCAGTTACGCGAATTTCATTACCGTTAACAATCAATTTGCTGTTTTCAACGTCAGCCTCGATTGTTCCCTCGAATTGACCGTGCATAGTGTCATATTTTAGCATGTATGCCAAATAGTCAACTGGGCAAAGGTCGTTAATACCAACGATTTGGATATCGTTTCTTGTTTGAGCTGCACGGAATACGAAACGTCCGATACGTCCGAATCCATTAATACCTACTTTAATCATTGTTTTTTAAAACTTTAAATGGTTTTATAAATAAAATTTAGTTCAAATCTCTTTTTTAGGACTACAAAGGTAGTTATTTTTTTAATAATTAAGAACAATTGTATCGAAAATATATACCTTTTTTATCACATTTTTGAAAAAATGAATAAAAAGAGTTTTTCTATATATCAAATTGTAAAGTCAAGTTATCAATTGTTTAAGTTCTTAATTGCAGCAAAGTTGTTTTTAATTAGGCTCAATAACAAATAAAATATATATTGTTGAGCGAGAACAGATTCAATAAACGAATGTTTGTAAACTAACAGCTAACAACTACCCCAATGGGGTGGCAAAGCCAACAACTAAGAACTATCTAATATTGCTCACTCTCATTGGGGAAATCGCACGACTTAACATCCTCAATATAGTGTTTCACTGCGTTGGTTATCTCAGTGCTAAGGTCAGAGTATCTCCTGAGAAATCTTGGAGAGAACCCTTTGTTTATGCCCAGCATATCGTGCATAACCAAAACTTGACCATCAACGCCGCCACCGGCTCCGATACCAATAACCGGAATGGTCAACTCCTCAGCAACTCTTTTTGCAAGAGCGGCAGGAACCTTCTCAATAACAACAGCACAGCATCCCAACTCTTCCAAAAGGTGAGCATCCTTTATAAGTTTTTGAGCCTCTGCTTCCTCTTTTGCTCTAACAGCGTAACCTCCAAATTTGTTTATCGATTGAGGAGTCAATCCCAAGTGTCCCATAATAGGAATACCAGCACTTAATATGCGTGATATAGACTCTTGTATCTCTTCTCCTCCTTCAAGTTTAACACAGTCGGCACCAGTCTCTTTCATAATTCTGATGGCAGAGTTAAGAGCCTCTATTGAGTTTCCTTGATAAGTACCAAAAGGCATATCAACCACCACTAACGCTCTCTTAACTGCACGCATAACCGAGCATCCGTGATATATCATTTGGTCTAAAGTCATAGGCAGAGTAGTAATGTTACCTGCCATTACATTTGAAGCCGAATCGCCCACCAGAATAATGTCCATACCTGCCTCGTCAATAAGTTTTGCCATTGAGTAGTCGTATGCGGTGAGCATCGAAATTTTTTCGCCCCTTGCCTTCATCTCGGTTAATCTGCGAGTAGTTACTTTGCGAGGAGCAGTTTCATTATATGTTGACATAATATTATCTCCGTTAATAATTCTTTGCAAAGTTAATGCTAATTTTTTTCTTACACCATTTTTGAACTATAAAAAGTGGATATTTGTTTTATAGAGCAAAGTTTAAACTAATAATTTAAGTAGTATGGCAGATGTAAAGAAGAGTGTAAAATTAGGAGTCTTTACGTTGGCAATTATGAACGTAACAGCAGTAGTGTCGTTACGGGGATTGCCAGCCGAGGCAGAGTATGGTTTAAGTTCGGCGTTTTATTATATCTTCGCCGCAATAGTATTTTTAATTCCAACAGCAATGGTGGCTGCCGAACTGGCTGCAATGTTTCAGGATAAGCAGGGAGGAGTCTTTCGTTGGGTTGGCGAGGCGTTTGGTAAACGGGTTGGATTTCTTGCCATTTGGGTACAGTGGATTCAAAACACTATATGGTATCCAACAGTTCTAACATTCGGAGCGGTTTCGTTGGCGTTTATAGGAATGAATCCACAATCCGATATGCTTTTGGCTTCCAATAAAATTTACACATTAGTAGTGGTGTTAATAATATATTGGGTGGCAACCTTTATCTCTCTAAAGGGTTTGGAATGGGTAGGAAAGGTCTCTAAAATTGGAGGTTTGGTAGGTACTATAATTCCGGCAATAATACTTGTTGTATTGGGAGTTGCCTATCTTATGACAGGAGGAGAGTCGCAAATGGATTTTAGTGGAAATTTCTTCCCTGATCTCTCAAATTTTAACAATCTTGTATTGGCATCGGGGATATTCCTTTTCTATGCAGGAATGGAGATGAGTGGAGTTCACGTAAAGGAGATGGATAACCCCTCAAAGAACTACCCTCGAGCCATATTTATAGGCTCAGCAATAACTGTTCTTATATTTATATTGGGGACATTCTCGTTAGGTATGATAATTCCGCAAAAGGATATAAACCTAACACAAAGTTTGCTGGTTGGTTTTGATAGATACTTCTCTTATATACACGCATCGTGGTTATCTCCCATTATGGCAATAGCACTGACGTTTGGTGTTTTGGCAGGAGTTCTTACTTGGGTTGCAGGACCATCAAAAGGATTGTTCTCAGTAGGTAGAGCAGGTTATCTTCCTCCGTTCTTCCAAAAGACAAATAGTATTGGAGTACAAAAAAATATCCTCTATATACAAGGAGTTGCGGTAACATTCTTGTCTTTATTGTTTGTGGTAATGCCTTCGGTGCAAAGTTTCTATCAAATCTTGTCTCAATTAACCGTATTGCTATATATAATTATGTATCTGTTAATGTTTGCAGCGGCAATAGCATTGCGTTATAAAATGAAGAGTGCTAAACGTCCATTCCGTATAGGTAAGGGTAATCTGCTTATGTGGATAGTGGCAGGAGTTGGATTTTTAGGTTCATTATTAGCCTTCGTGTTAAGTTTTGTGCCACCAGCACAAATAGAGGTTGGAAGCAGTGCAGTATGGTATTCGGTTTTGATAATCGGATGTATTGTAGTGGTTGTTATACCATTTATTATATATGCTAACCGAAAACCTCATTGGCTTGATAAAAACTCGGAGTTAGAGCCATTTCATTGGGAGGAGAATAGCAAATAGTTGTTAGACAAATTGAACTAATAGTAGCAATAGTGATAAAATAGAGGTTTTGTTCACTCTTATACAGCAAAAGGTTGCAATGTTGCAACCTTTTGCTCGTTGTTTATATTTGTTGTTATTCTGATAACTACTTAAGTCTCTTAAAATAGAAATCTAAAATCTCTCCTGCTGCTGTAAAGGGGCTCTGTTGGGAGTTTAAAACAAGATTCTCTTTCTCTGCTAACATCTGGGCAATCTCAGGGTTATTAAAGAAGTGTGATTTTAGTTTATCGTTAATAGTCTCGAGCATCCAATATTGAGCCTGCTCGTTACGTTTACGATTGAAATATCCATTCTTCTTTACAAAGTCGATATAACTATAAATCATATCCCATACCTCTTTGATGCCAATGTCGTAGTAACCTGAGTAGGTTAAAACTTGGGGACTCCATCCCGATGCTGTTGGTGGAAACAGATGTAGAGCATTTTTGAAATGTGCCTGAGCAAGTTTTGCCTTCTCTATATTATCTCCATCTGCTTTGTTTATTACAATGCCATCTGCCATCTCCATTATGCCTCGCTTGATACCTTGAAGTTCATCGCCAGTACCTGCAAGTTGGATAAGAAGAAAGAAATCTACCATTGAGTGAACGGCTGTCTCTGATTGACCAACACCTACGGTCTCAACAAATATGGTGTCAAACCCTGCTGCCTCGCAAAGGATTATGCTCTCTCTGGTTTTTCTTGCCACTCCGCCAAGCGAGCCTGCTGAGGGCGAAGGGCGAATGAACGCCTCTTTTCTTACAGAAAGGCGTTCCATACGAGTTTTGTCTCCAAGTATAGAGCCTTTGGTAATCTCGCTACTTGGATCTATTGCAAGTACTGCAAGTTTGTGACCTCCGTTTACAACGTGAAGTCCAAAAGAATCAATTGAGGTACTCTTTCCAGAGCCGGGAACACCGGTAATACCAATTCTAATGGAGTTTCCTGAATATGGGAGACACAATTTTATAACCTCTTGAGCAATCTCCTGATGTGCAGGAAGGTTACTTTCAATAAGTGTAACTGCCTGACTTAAAATAGAAATATCACCTTTAAGAATCCCTTCGGCATACTCTTCTGCTGTGAATTTTCGGCGAACAATCTTTCTCTTTTTAAGGTATGGGTTAATAGTTGGTTGTTGCTCTACTCCACTATTTACATTTAATCCTGCAAACTCTTTGCTGTTTTCAACGTGTTCCATAATATCCTCCTATTTAAGAGTTGCGGTTACTTGAATGTTTATTTCGCTTTTTTCGGAATCGTTAGTTATGATAGTAACTGTTTCATTAACAATCCTGCTTTTGCATTTTGTGGGATTAAGAGAAATATTTAAAGAGGCAGAACCATTAGGTTTTATCTCGCTGTTTTTAACATTAACGCCAATAGAGGGAGAGGATGATGATGCCTTTCTTATTATAAGAGTCCCGTTTCCGTTGTTCTTAATCTTAATATCGCAATTTGAGGGAGATAAACTTACTACCTCTCCAAAATTAACCAATACCTTCTCAATCTCTGCCTTAGGTCGTTTATTTCCTTGTTTGCTAAAATCTTCTGATATATTTGAAAGAATTGATATCTTCTTGTTCATAGCACGAGAGTTGGGACGTTCCGATGTGATTAAAAACTCATCAATCTGTTTGCCCCATTCGTTGCTGTTCTCCGAATTATACACAACCGCAATCTTGCCCCTCTCTCCAGGTCTAAGTTTGTCGGGAAGTGCTTTAACGCTTATATATTGAGTGTTATTGGTTATCTTTATTGTCAAAGGTCTGTCGGTAGCATTCCAAGTGTCAAATAAAAGTTCTTTCTTCTCTCCCTTAACAATATTACCCATATCGTAGGTTATGGTTTTAAGTTTTAAACCATTTATAAAATACTTAAATTCGGCATTATCGGCGGGAGAGTTAACATTGCCTTTTATTACTAAACTCTTTTCTGAGGGATCTCCGTTGGTGATAATTTTTATCGACTTATTAAAAAATCCTGGACGACCTATTGCCGAATACTTAACATCAATAACTCCTGTTTTGCCTGGTGCAATAGGTGCTTTGGGGTAACTTGGAACAGTACACCCACAAGTAGCCTTGGCGTTAATGATAATCAGAGGAGCATTTCCAACGTTTTTAAATTTAAAAGAGTGGTTTACAAATCCCTCTTCTTCCGAAAAGTTTCCGAAATCATAAAGAGTCTCTTCAAATTCAATCTTTGGTTGGGCGTATGTTGCCAGCCAAAACAAGCAAAACATTAAAAATAAAACTCCTCTTCTCATAGTCTTAATATTAAAAAACTATTTTATTTCAGGGATAACATTGCCCGAAATGATCAATTTAATCTTCTCATCAGGGACGTTGGTATATATTGTTATGTTTTTTGAAAAGCCACCAGGACGTCCTTTTGCGTGATAGGTAACACCGATAACACCGCTCTCTCCAGGAGCAATAGGCGATTTTGGATATGTAGGAGCAGTGCATCCGCAAGAACTTGTAGCTCGAGTAATTATCAAAGGAGCATTGCCTTCGTTGGTAAAGCGAAATTCGCACGAAGCATCTCCATCCGCCTCTTTAATATTGCCATAATTGTGGCTGTCTTTCTCAAATACAATTTTTGGTGCTGCATCTTGAGCAAATATGGCAACCGAAACAATTAGTGCTGCCAATAAAGAATAAATGCGTTTCATAGTTATATGATTTTAATTGTTATACAGGTTTATAATATAAGACAAATAATATCAATTAAGGTTTACACTCCAATTTTCATAATGTAGTCGTTGGCAAAAAATCCACTGCCCAAATCAAAATCACCTTCCTCAATAATTTCCCACCCCATCTTTTTGTAAAAATCTAAAGTGGGGTTATTCCTGTTTACATTAAGAGTTATGGTTGCACCATTGGGATATAGGTCCTTTGCGTGTTCATAAACCTTGTTTATCATCTCTCTCCCAATATTTTTGCCATGCATATCAGAGCGGAGATACAATTTTTGAAGATGAAAAGCACCCTCGCCTTTATCTTCAATAGCAATATACCCCACTGCTTCACCTTCGCTATATACAATATAAAAAGAGTTGTTGTTCTGCATCTGTCGGCGAATACTATATGTTGAGTACATCATCTCAAGCATATACTCTATCTGCTCCTCCGAGAGAATATCCTCGTATGTCTCGCTAAAAATTTTGTGTCCCAATCTGCTGATTAGGCCAACATCGCTATCCTGTGCAAGAACAAACTCTGTCATATTACGAAAGTTTTGAAATTATTTCATCAACCGAAAGCAACTCCTGCTCTCCGCTGGTCATGTCTTTAAGTGTAATTTTACCCTCTTTAATCTCGTTCTCGCCAACAAGAGCAACAAAAGGAATAGACTTTGCATTTGCATATCCCATCTGTTTTTTCATCTTTGCACTTTCGGGGAAAATCTCTGTTCTGATGCCAGCACTACGAAGTTTCATAACGTGGGCAAGAGAGGCAATCTCCTCTTTTTCTCCAAAATTTACAAACATAATTTGGGTAGATTGAAGCGATTTCTCGGGATAAAGATTTAATTGGTTAAGAACATCGTATATTCTGTCGGCACCATAAGAGATACCAACGCCCGAAACTCCATTCAAACCAAATACTCCTGTAAGATTGTCGTAACGACCGCCACCGGAGATACTTCCAATTTGAACATCCAAAGCCTTAACCTCAAATATAGCGCCGGTATAGTAATTTAATCCACGAGCAAGAGTCAAATCAATTTGTAACTCAGAGCGAAGGTTGCATCCTTCAATCCTGTCAAGAATAAATTGAAGCTCCTCAATACCCTTCATTCCAATCTCTGATGATGATAGAGTTTTGCGAAGAGTCTCAAGTTTATCGTTGTTTGAACCCTCAAGTAAGATGATTGGGCGTAGTTGCTCAATGCTCTCTTCTGAGATGCCTTTGCTTCTAAGTTCCTCGTTTACGTTGTCTAAACCAATCTTGTCTAACTTGTCAATAGCAACGGTAATATCAATAATCTTATCAGCCTCACCAATAATCTCGGCAATACCGCTAAGTATCTTGCGGTTATTCATCTTGATGGCAACCCTGATACCTAAGCGGTTAAATACCTCATCAGTCATTTGAATAAGTTCAACCTCATTCAAAAGCGAGTTTGAACCAACAACATCGGCATCGCATTGATAAAATTCGCGATACCTGCCCTTTTGAGGTCTGTCGGCGCGCCAAACAGGTTGAATTTGGTATCTCTTGAAGGGGAAAGTAATCTCGTTTTGGTGCATAACAACGTAGCGGGCAAACGGAACGGTTAAGTCATACCTAAGTCCCTTCTCGCATAACAAAGATGCAAGTTTATTTGACTCTTTACTTTGCCAAAGTTCATCATTAACCTTTCCGGCAAAGTCTCCTGAGTTTAATATCTTAAAAAGAAGTTTATCGCCCTCTTCTCCATATTTACCCATAAGAGTAGAGAGGTTTTCCATAGCAGGAGTCTCAATCTCTTGGAATCCGAAAAGTTGAAAAACTTCGTTTATGGTGTTAAAAATATAGTTTCTCTTAGCTGTCTCAATAGTTGAGAAATCGCGAGTACCCTTTGGTATAGAAGGTTTAGTTGCCATATATAATTCTTTTATAGTGTCATTTATATTTTAATGATGCGAAGTTACAAAATATTTTAAAGCAAATATATCTTTGAGTCTATAAAATGTTAATGCTTTGGGTGATTCTAATTGAATATCACTCTGTTTTAGTAAATATTGGGACTTAATAAACAAATAGATCTAATTATATTATTCTCCCATTAATAATAATTTTGCAGTTTTGTTCCTTTCTGCCACCTTGCATATTGAGATGGTTAAGACTATTATAATAATGCAAGTTAAAATTGATAATAAGTCTAATATTAAATATTCGTTTGTATGAATGTTAAAGTGGTTTAGAATTTTTGATAGCAATCCGTTGAAAACAAATGAAGATGTGTAAATTACTAGTGAATATTGCCCGTAGCTTGCAAATGAATTGGGGATTTTTTCATTGAATTTTTTTATTACATATATGATGAATAGAGATAATAATAGCCCTATTGCAAACCTGTATATATAAGAATATAACATTTGTGTATTAAACTCTAAAATATCAAACGGACTCATATATACGCTTTTGCTTGGATCCCAATATATTGATAAAACAACTCCGGATATCAGTGATAAAATACTAATTGTTTTGATTAGTTTAACTCTGTCGCTATCTATCATTTTTCTTAAATAGTACCCCGTCCATAGATAAGGGAACATAAAATTAATATTTAGGATATTGGTGTGTGGGCATAAAATAACAAATATTGTCGATATCAAAAAACAGAGTGTATCATTCTTTATTAATTTTGCAGATACGATTATAATTCCGAGACATATAAAAAGAGCTTTTAAATACCAATAAAAAGATAGTACGCTGGAGATCGTAGGAATATTTATTGTAAATATGCAATAAATGAAATACCAAGATATTGCGGGGATAATCAATCTCTTGAATTTAGAGAATAGGTAAATAAACGTATTGGTTGATCTTAACTTGTCAAGATTCAAAAACCATCCGCTCATCAACATAAATAATGGCATATTAAATGCGATGTCTATTTCTGTTCCTCCCAAGAAGTTAGTCCATGTTCTTCCTGATATGGCTTGGGCACTATGGCTACATGTTACTATGAATATTGCAATGAATTTGCAAATATCGGGATATGTTAATCTGTTTGCTTGCATAATTGCGCTAGGATATTTGCAAACAAAAGTAATATATTATTTATGTTTGCACAAGATAAACATAGGCAACTATGTTTGAGTGAAATATACTATAAAATAAATCTTCTTATGACAAAGTAGAGGATGGCTAAAAAGGAGAATCCCCAAATTTTAAAATTCCTTCTGTCGGAGCTCTCCTTATTTTATATACAAAGAAAGCCATTTTGACTCTGAGTAAAATGGCTTTCTTTTTTATAGTAATTTAAGTTTATATTTATCTAAAGAAAAATTGGCATTTTTAGTTAGCCTTGTGTCTGTTTTTATTGAGATTAATCATCAAAGCCCATAAAGGCACCATTCTTGTCGAATCTCAACTCGATGCCATTCAAAAGTTCAACGTTGTATTGAAAATTAAATAACTCTTTGTCAACTTCAATTTTACCTATACAAATGCCGTTGTAATTTTCGGTAACGTAATTCGCAATATTTACAGGAATGGCACTATTTGTAATGCAATTTCTGTTACCCTCAATCTCTTTCCATTCTCCCTTAGATGTGAAATTTATTTTAGTTCCATCTGAGAAGTATACTTTATATTCAGTCTCTAAAAGTTCGCTATCTTTAACAGTAGAAACCAATTTCTTGTCAGCAAAATTTTGTTTAATAAAATTTTGAGCAGTTTCAGGAAGAGTTTTAACGTCAACTACAACCTCACGAGCAATTGTATTAAAAGCAAAAGCCGATACTAAAACAACGGCGATAAATGTAAATACTATCTTTTTCATAATTGTTAAAATTAATATTTCAATTGCAAATATAAACGATAAATTTAACAATCCAACTCTTTTTACAAACTTTATGATTTTAATACAAAATCTAAAACTTATACCTTATATATATAAGAGAGAAAAAATAATCCCTATAAAGTTGTATATTTGCAATTTCAAAAAAGTAAATTATGGAAAACTTACCACAATTCAACGAACATAACAAGCAGGAGTATCCTCCAATGCATAACGGAGAGTTTGACATATCACAAACAAAAAGCCACGCTATAATGCATCGATAATATGCACTATAGCGTGGTTGTCGGTTGGTATATATTATTGTATTCTCTGCATAATACTCTGTCTTATCCACCAAACAGCATAGCTCATAAACTTAAAGCCGCTTGACACGTCATATTTTTCAGCGGCTAATACCAATCCTTCATTTCCTGCGCTTATAAGCTCTTCCAATGGCAAGTTACAACCTTTGAACATTTTTGCAACAGCAGTTACAAGGCGTAATTTTGAATGAGAAAGTTTTTCTATTGCCAACTCTCTTTCAGTACCCTTTGATTTTATATCTTTTATAAGTTGCAACTCGTCTTCAATAGAACAAAACTGCTCATTCTCGCACATCTCTGTTATTCTCTTTTCCATACATTACTGAATTAATCGGTTCTTTATAATATATACGAAAAGAAATTGCATTTGTGGGTCTTAGTGACAGTATGATGTGCAAAAACATTGCACACCATTGTACTTTATAGTGAAATTTCTATATAACAAGTGAATATCTCAACACCGTCTATGGTGTTTTTGTATATTTGTTTTTGGTTATCATAAGCAAAATTGAGCGTACGCATAAAAGCGTCATAGTCTTCTTTGTTTTTCTTTGTTTTGGTGAAATCATAGTTTTCACTGGTCTTAAAAACCATTATTGGCATAAAGACAATATTCCCATAACCTTTCGCTTCACTTATTGAACCTGCCAAATAATGCAATAACTGATATCTTATTCCATTTTCTTCTAAAATTTCTGCGGGCTGTATTTTCAAGTATTTTTGGCACAAATCCTCTATTCTTGCTTTTCTTTTGCTTGCTGGATGCAATTTTACATATTTTAGTGATTCATTATATACATCAGACAATGTATCTCCAAAAGTTTCATCAACTTTTGCTTCAATACATACAACGATGCGACACTTACCGCATTGGGTCCATATAACCATATCCTGCTTTCGTCCAGATTTGTAGGTGTCAAAACGGCTTTCGTGTTCAATGCGTGCATGGGTATATTCCACATCGCCATATCCGCAGGCATTTAGACACTCTTTTATCTTTAGCATACCAAGAGATTGCTCAATAGCAGGAGATAAAAAATATGTAGCCAATGAATGAGCACTACGTCCTTCCTTCCAATGCTTGGAATTATCAACTTCAATAAAAGCATTTTTCCACGAAGTAATGTCTGTAATTACAGTGTTGTTTTTGTTTGAAATTATCATACGTTATATTTTTTATAAATTAAACAAATTCGTCTCTTTATCTCCTCTCTCAATTCCACAGGTTCCAGCACTTCAACATTTTCCCCCATAGCAAGTATGTGTGTTGAGAGTTCGGGTGTCAGGCATAATTTGTATTCAAACTCGCAAAATTCTCCATACTTTGATGCGCTCTCTTTTTGGGAACTATGAAGCGGTAAAGAACGCAAATATTCTATTTGCACACCATAGGCTCTTATCTTAACCTTGACAGGGTTGAGTTCTTCATTTACATATATTCCAACAGTGTTGGCATAGTACTTCTTTGCATTGAAATTCTTCGGCAATTTAAATGGCGTGTCTAATAAATTCATTTCAAGAGTGCGGTCAAGTGCAATGTTCCTTATACCGCCCAACTCTTTAATATAACCGACTACATACCAGCGTTGATGATAAACCTTCATAGCATAGGGCTGAATATTATATATTTTCCTATGCCCATAGAACTGCTGATAATCAATTTGCAGTTCTTTTGATTTTTGCATTGCCTCAATAACAGTTTGCAGATATTCTGTTCCACGCGGTATATCCTCAAACAGTATTCTCTCTTTCATATTATGCCCCGCTGTTATCATATTTGATAGGGTGAAAGAATTCAATAGCCATTTGCGGATACTGTCATTTTTCAATGTGTCAGGAGTAGATATGTAATATTTGTACCCATTTGAAGGATTGCATTTTATTTCAATACCAAACAACTCCTCAACTGCATTTTTATGTTGGTGGAAGGTGCGTAACGGCAACGGAGCACCATCTCCCAAGCGACATTCCTTCCATAAAACATTGATTTCTTCATAGGAAAGTTGCTTATGTTGAAGGAGTGTATTCAGCAACCAAATGTAACGGTTAAATGTCTTGCTTATCATAATTTACATCTACTGTATGCCACAAATATAGTTGAAATTTATAATAAATCATCACACAGGGGTTGAGTATTTTTCCCAAAATTGAAATTTTTATAGAGGTATGCATTGTTTATGCAGACCTTTGTATTGTTTTACATAAAAAACAACAAATCCTTTCGTATTATATATAGTAAAAACAATACTATAATGAAGAACAAACATTTACAAAAACGAAGCAACGCTGTTAAGCAGAAAGGAATAATTGAATCATTGGTTTTTCAAACAAATTGGGGGTTAAAAAGACTCTATGAACCCCCAAATGACTTTATAGGAACATTAGTAAAGGCCGAACTGGATTATATTGTAGAATTGAATTTATTTGAAGACTTGTTAATGATAAAAAAGTTTGTCGATGACGTGAAATCAACTTTTGACATTGAACCCGTTGCCGAACGTGGCGATTTTTGCAGAAGTCCAGTAGCTATTGCATTAGGTATTGGGAAAGTCGATGATATTACAAAAATAAGGACACCTATAGCCTGGCACGAACTTTTAGCAAAAAAACTTCTCTCAATATACTATCCG
>JAFXDI010000009.1 GCA_017521245.1 Bacteroidales bacterium | reverse complement strand
CATCTTCTCAATTTCTGCTCCTACTACTTGAATATCCATCTCTCCCGCAGCATTCAACGATGCAGGGATAGTCAATGTTTGTGCCTCAGGTAAGTTTTGAGAGTATCCTCCAACTTGCAAGTAACAAGCATCGGTTGTTTTTACTGTAATATTCAAATCTTTAGTTGCTGTTCCTGCCAATTTTGTTATTGATGATTGGGGTTGTACGTTAAACATAAAATCAACATACTCTCCATCGCCATAATCCAAGGGAAGAGCATTTTGTCCAGATTTCGCTGTTACAAGAATCCTGTATGCTACACTCGATCCTTCTGACAACTCAGGCTCTCCATCTTTTTTAATTGATACAGGTATAGATACTGTATATTGGTCTCCTTCGTTTGTAAATTCATAGCCTGCGGTTCCTAAATCTTCCTCAAACTTGGTTGCATTTACTTCATCTGCATTAGAACCTATATATTCTTTTACGATAGAACCTGCTGCTCCACTCTCTGTGAAATCAATTCTAACGATCTTGATTCCATACCTTTTCAAATTTAAGGTTACATCTAAATTAAATGTAGCATCAGCAGCAACAGAGATTGGGGTTGTTGCGGTTTCCTGACCTTGTTCAAAATCATGGTTTATAGTTCCGTTTTCAATTCCCACTCCGTTTGATATTGCCGCTCCAACAATTGTTGTTGTATTAGCATTATAGGTTGTTTTTGGAAACGATCCAGATGTGTATGTGTAATTCGATGATATATTGTATGCTGCCGAATACACTGGTGAACAGAACAAACCGTTTTCTGGGTTATAGGCTCTTGCTTTGATGGTTACTACTCCTTCGTTGAATGTATTCAATGCAACCGTACCTTCGTTATCTATAACTGCTGAGTTTTCATCAGGATCAAAACCATTGGTTGTATAATATATTTTTGTGCCTTCAACCGGATATGACAATGTTACATCGGCAGTCTCTCCCATTTGAAAATATGTTCCTCCGGGAGCTGTAAAGGTGATGTAATTTTCATCGGCAACAATCTCAATGGCAAGGTCATATACTTTTCCGTTTGTAACTATGTTGGCAGATGTTGCCTCTGTGAAATCGCCTCTCCAATCTGATGTATATGCGTCTACTGGCTGATGATATACAACTCTCATTCTGTAAACTCCCGGTTGAACACCCTGAGGCACAGTAATGCTTCTTGTATATCCCTCTGCCGCTGCAAAAGTATTGTCATTTTCAAGATCACTACTCTTATCATAAGCCTCATTTGCATCAGCAAAATCCTTGTCGCCATTCCAATCCACAAATATGGCTTGTTGTGTATAACTCAACTCAGGCAGAGAATTTTCTTGAATTCCATTAACCATTTCTCCTGACCATTGCTTAAAGGTTAAAGCGATAGTTTCTGTTCCTTGTTTAACTTTAATGGGGTTTGCAGTCTTATCAATCAATGCTCCTGTTGTGGTAGGTACTGGTGTTGAATTGCCTCCATTACCATAGGCTGAATACTCAGCATCGACACGTGGTAGAGATATTTCATTTGTTGCATCAAATGCTATAGTTGTTAAGCCTCCCGCTACGGCTGTAACAGATTTCAAGTAGCGGTTCAGTTGGTTTACATATTGTACATATTTCAATTTAACAACAGGATAATCTTTTTCGAATACTGCCTGATACTCCTCATCTTTAAGGATAGTTGTTTTGAATGGGTTTTGTGTTGAAATAGGCTCATCATTCAATGTCCAATGTATAAATTTACCACCTGTGGTAGGTTTTGCAATAAGTGTGATTGTTGTGGCATGATCTACGCTTCCTTCACTGTTTTTACCATCTATTGTTACTGTACCCCATTCTTGGTTGTTTGAGGTAGCAGTTACATCCCATACTTTTACAAAGTTTGCACGATATGTTGTATCGGCAACTATTGGTTTTGTAAAGTCGGCATTTTCTGATATTAATTTTCCGTTGTTGTCTGTCCAACTCAAGAAACGGTAACCCTCTTTTGGTGTTGCCGATAGGCTTACAATACCTGATGCCTCAATTTGAGTTCTCTCCTCACCGTTTATTGTTGCACTACCTCCCTCTGAAGGTGTAACTACTACTTTTACAGTGTGTGGAACTGCCTCTCCTACTATCTCAAATAGGAAGTCGATGTATGTTCCTTCTGTTAATGTAGAAGAATTAGGAGAGGTTACTTCGGCGTTAGCAGACATTGCTCTGATTACAACAATATCTCCTTCCTGCACATCCTCTTTAGCAAATGTGAATCGGAATGATACTTTATTTTGATCTTTTTCTACTATTATTCCATTATCTGTTTGTGATGCAGTTTCAATATCTGACCAGAATTTTTCAGCATTTGCAGCAGCAGTAGGACCATAAAATCCGTAGACTTTCTTCTCTTCATTGCCCTTGTTGAGTTGATAGAATTTCATTCCTCCCCAATTGATAGCAATTGTTAATGTCAAATAAATATCTGCTCCTGCTTCTGCCTCAATAACATCTGTTACTCCTCGTTGGCGTGTATAGTTTGAACCTGTAACAGAAGGAATTTTTGATAGATCGATAACACCTGGGGTTACTCCTATTGAGTTTTCTGAAATCTCGGCATTGGTTATATAGTTTACATTTCCTACTGTAGAATATTGAGGTTTTTCAATAAGTGCATATTTATCTGTTGCTGAAAGTGGAGCAAAATGTGCAGTATATGTTTTATCGCCTGATGTTGCATCGGTATATGTTGCATCGGTGCCTACTTCAACATCACCAATTGTCCATTTAACAAATTTGTAGCCTTCGTTTGCTATTGCTTTTACGGTTACTATTTCAGATGTTGTTATTGTTTTTTCATCAGTTCCTTCAATTGCAACCTCTCCTTTGCCAGTATCAGATGATGATACTGCAACTGCTATTGTGCGTTCACCAATCTCTTGTGGTATAACACTTATTGCAGAAGAGAATGTTCCATTATCATAAGGTTTGTTTGCTCCGTCCCATATTCCTTCTGTAGTTTTAACAACAATTACTCCGCTTTGAGGAGTTCCTGCGTTGTTTCCTGTTTTTGGAGTACCTCTTAAAAGAACTGTTAGATATACATTTCCAAACAAATCTTGGTTAGAGACAGTTACATCTGCATTAATATTGTTGTATAACTTGGCAATTGAGAATTTTGTTTTATCACTTGCTGCATCCTCTATACCATCGGGGCTTACATCATTAAAATCTCCCGTATTATGTGGTGGGAATGCCATATATTTTCCGTCTGAAGTGCGGAACATATAGTAATTTCCTGAAACTTCACATAGGAATTTTGCTGTTGCAGGTAACACTGTAGTACCTTCGGTGTATGAAGCAATTGCCAATGTACCGTTGTTGTTGTATATGTAATATTTGCTATTGCCATGACCTACTATAAATGAGTAGAGGGTTCCTGCTGTGGGCATCTCAACGTCTGTTGATGCATAGTAAGCGTCTATTGCATTTTGCAATGCCATTCCGTTTTCTGAATTTGGATCAGCCTCCGCCGCATTAATTGCACTTTGCAATGTTGTGCGAGCAGTAGAGTTTTCTGCCGGATAACCTACTCCTGTTTTGCTTATTAGTGTTTGTGCGGTAGTAATTATTTGTTCAACATTTAACTCTACTATATTAATATAATATACATTACTATAATTGCTACCATTAGTATGAGTTCCACAAATAGGAGTGGCATCAAATGAATCAAAAGCTCCACTTGATTGTGCAACACATAAAGATCCATCGTCTGTGCCGTTGCTTCGTTTACCTACCATACAGTAAGTATTGGCTTTTGTTGAATGTGTATCTTTTAAAGTCCAATCGCAATAAGTTGCATTGTATGAAGAGAGAGTTCCTTTATTACTGTTATATGAAGACTCTGATCCATCAGTTGCACGCCATATCATATATTCGTTTGTGGCAATATTCTTAAATGAGTATTTGCCACTCGCCTCTTTTTTACATAAGAATTGTGCTGATTCTCCCAAACTCTCGGCTGTTTGACTTGTTGTTCCTAACGACAATATGCTATTATTTACATATAACGCTCGTTGGTCTCCATTTGATTGAATGTTTGTAAATGTTACAATTTTACCATCCCATGGATCTTTGTTTAACTCTGCATATATAGCATCTACTTCTGTAGTAGTTGGATTATCGCCCATAGCCTCCACTTTTGTATTCAACTCGGTTTTAACATCGTCTGAAACGGTTGAACTTTCAATCAACGAGGTTAGATACTCTTTTACGATAGCACCTCGGTTTATATTGTTTTTAACACTATATGCTCCGTTGGTTATATACTCCAAGTTAAAGGCTACATATGTGTTATCATATCCGTCAACACCGTGAGTTCCTGATCCTGTTGGGAAACAAGTTGAAATTGGATTTTGTGCTGTTCCAAAAGATGTATAGTTCTTCTCATATATGAACGCAATCTTATTATCGGCTTGCAAATCCATTGAACTGTATGCCGATGTTTCATCAGTTAC
Source organism: Bacteroidales bacterium (assembly GCA_017521245.1). NCBI lineage: Bacteria > Pseudomonadati > Bacteroidota > Bacteroidia > Bacteroidales > Bacteroidales bacterium. The sequence continues at coordinate 157,567 of JAFXDI010000009.1, read as the reverse complement.
CTTATAACTTCCGTCCCATGCCGATGCCGATGCAAAGTTTGCAACGCTGTTCATATCCTCAAACTCTGTCAACTCTCTGTAATAGATAGTTACATCTTCTCTTGAAGTTGATGCAGGAAGTGATTGTAAAGCCAAATACATCTCTTTACTATCGCTGTTGCGTACAACAGGAACAACTAAAATCTCTCCGTTTGTTGCATTGCTTCCTGATGAGAATGTACATGTTGTAGAGGTTCCCCAACTTCCGGCCGCTGTTGCTGTATTGGTGTATGTATATATGTTATAGATACGACCTCCCGATGTACGGCTCGAAACTATTACACGTCCATCAGGCAACTCCTCGCATTTTGGCTCATCACCACCAGGAACGGGTAATGCAAACTCTCCGCCAAGTGGTTTCCAAGTGCGACCAAAGTCATCAGAGTAGATTACACGGTTACCATTTGGTCTTGCACACATTGCTGCATACAAACGATAGTAGTTACCTTTCTTTACTATGCGGCTTTGGAATACTTTACCTCCTGCAACGAATGCCGATTCAATTGGGTTTCCATTATCAAACAGTGAATAAACATTCTCTGTTATATCAATTGGATCGTCCCAGTTCTCTCCATTGTCTATACTGCGGATTAAAGCAATTTTATTTGGATTGCTTCGGGTTGTAGCCGAGTTGTTATATACTGTACATCCTGCTACGGCAATAATTACAACCTCCTCACTCTCTCTGTCGGCAACAATAGCTGGGTCTCCAAATGCTGTATCAAAGTAGTTCTCTGTTGCTGATGTTACTCCTGTTCCTACCGCAACATCTCTAATATCGCTCCAGTTCTCTCCGTTGTTATCGCTGGTACGACACACAACATCAACTTGTCCGTATCCAGGGTCTGTTCCACAAACCAAGCGTGCTGCAACAGCTATCAAACGTCCTGTACTTGTTTTTACGATACCTGGAATACGATGAGGATATGTTCCTCCTGTATTACTTGTATTGAACAAATCATGTTCAACAGGCACTGACTCATATACAGGCTTTATGGTTATATTGGCAGTTGCTGTAAATGTATATGGGTTATTTGCCGATATTAATGTTCCGTTCTCATCGGTCCAACGAACAAACTCATAACCTGTTGCTGGAGTAGCAGTCAATGTTACCTCATCACCCTCATAGATTGCATCTACCTCTTCTCCACCAACTGTGCATAAAACAGAACCTCCTGTAACTTGTGGAATTGTTACTGTGTATTCTGTTTTTGCCACAAAGGTTGCTGTAAGTTCTAAGTCTGCAGTAACTGTTACTGTTTGCTCGGCTGTTGTTACACCATTGCTCCACTCCACAAATTTATATGCACTTGATGCAGGTGTTGCAACAACAGTAACCTCGCTATTCTCGGCAACCTCTTTCTCTGTTACACCCTCTTCATTCAAGAATGATACTGTACCCATTGTCTCATCTGACGAAGCAATTGATACTCTATACGACCTTGCAAAGTTTGCGGTATAGGTTGGTGCTTGGGTAGCCACTACAACGGTAGTTTCGGCATCGGTAGCAATCTCGTTGCCATCCATTGTCCAATTTACAAAGCCATAACTATCGTTTGCTTGTGCATTAAGATTTACGGTTGCTCCTATCTCAGAAGTGAATGTTGCTGTACCTCCATTTGCTGTTGCTATACCTCCTTCGGCAGGAGAGGCTGTTACTGATACCTCAGGTTCTACAACATAGAATAGAATATCAAGATAAAGACCTTCGCCATATGAACCATTTGCCTCCATATTTTCGGTTCCCGACGACATTGCTCTTAGAACTATAATATCGCCTGATACAACATCATCACCCAACTCTATTGGGAAAGTTATTGTTGAACTATCTTGATCATATGTTACAGTGTTATCTGCTGCCACATCAGTCCAAAAGGCCGAAGCATCAGCGTCACTTGCTCCATAAGTTCCATAAGTCACTTGTTGGTTCTGGAAGGTATTATGATATTGGAAAAATTTCATATAGTGCCAAGCTCCTGCATAAATTGTCAGTTTCAAATCAAAATCGGCACCTGGAGATATATATATTGGATCTGTTGCTCCCGTTGGCACCTTATCCATATTTCCATCAGTTGTTTGATTTCCATTGGTAACATAAGCAAGCCCCGACAAGTCTATTACACCAGGTAGTGCCTTTTTTGCTCCCGAAAGAATCTCCACTCCACGAGTATTCTTAAGGTTACCAAATGTTGTAAATGTTGGTTTTGCCATTGCCGCATACATCTCATCTTGCGACATCTTAGCATATACAGGAGTAATATCTATATTGCCTGTTGCAGTTACTGTGTATGGATTATCTGTTGAGCCATTGCTCCATTGAACAAACTTATAACCAGGATTCACAGATGCAGTGAATACAAGTTCATCGCCCTCATATATTGTTCCTGTTGGCTCATTGCCATTTACTGTATATGATACTGTACCTCCTGCAACCTCGGGGGTATTAATTATTACTGTACATACGGCTCTCTCTGCAAATGTTGCTGTGTATGTTACAGACTCTGTTATGTTTGTAATTTCACGAGTTGCAGAGGTTGAACCATCTTCCCATTGCACAAAGCGATATGCATTTGATGTGGGCTCTGCTATAATGGTTATTGTTGCTCCGCTTCCTACCTCTTTTGTAGTTCCTTCGCCTTCACTGAAACGTACAGTTCCCATAGCATCGTCATTTGATGCTATTGTAACTATTATCTTTTGGGCAAAGTTTGCGGTATAGGAATCGTTTGTTGTTGCGGTAAATGTATATGTTGCATCGTTACTAACTATATCTCCTGCTGAGTTAGTCCAATTTACAAAGCCATAACCTTCGGCTGGTGTTGCTGTTATGGTTACCGATGCTCCTGATGAAACGGTTGCTGATGTTCCGCTTCCTCCTGCTGTTATTTCGGCTGAGCCTCCCTCTCCTGCCGCTACATTTATAGTTACATCAAAATTGTATTGGTATAGATAAAACTCGGCACAAGCAGCAAAGTTTGCATTATTGATAGCGGCTGTTGCTAATAGAAATACATATTGAGCCGAATATGTTTCTTCTAATTTTACTAAGTGACTCAGAGGTGATGAAGATCCGTCATAAGTAAATGTTCCTTCTTTTATCAAAGTTGCATTTGTAGGAACGTAACCATCTCCAAGGCTTGATGTCATATCGCTATCACTTATATACAACTTATAGGTTGATATATTTCCGTTTGCTGTTCCTCCTGCAGTTAATCCTGTACGTGATACATAATTAAAGGCATCAAATGATTGTACTGATCCTAAATTAAATTGAATATAGTGAGGCATTGTGTAGGTTGTAGAACCTCCACCTCCAGAGTTTTCATAATTTGAGTGCCACCAATTAGAGGTGTTGTCGTTAATAGCGTATGATGCTGGTCCATCATTACCCGAATTTGCATATCCGTCAGCGGTTGCACTCCAACCTGTATGTCCAAGTGCTTTACGGAAATTTGCGGTATAGGTTTTGTCTCCGTCTGTTATATCGGTATATGTTGCGGAAGTTGATACTTCTTCTCCGTTCAAAGTCCAATTTACAAACTCATATCCACTATTTGCTGTTGCTGTTATAGTGATGTCTCCACTTGCTGTTGTTCCTCCTGTTACTGTTCCTGCTTGCTCATAATTTTGATTTACTGATATTGTTCGCTCTTCTGCTATAATTTTTATGGTAATATCACAGATACATCCTCCTAATGCAGTGGGTGTATGCTCGTCGGCATTGTTATATTTAGTTGTTCCGCAGGGATCTATACTACTCCAATCTGATTTTAAACGTAAACGATATGTTCCCGCTGCTAAATCGGCTGGCAATGTCCAAGATGGGACTCCTGAAACTGTAGCATTTCCACTATTTGAGACTGTCTCCCCTAATATGTTTTTCCAACTTTGATTTGATGCGTTATTATTTACATCATAACAGCTATAACTTACCAAATCTCCATATACCTCATTTTCTTCATCATTAGTTACGGTACCGTCATTATTTGCTGTTGTGTTAAATGTTTGATTATTTCCATAATCAATATAAACGTAAATATGCATCCAAGTATATTCGGTAACATCTAATGCTGAGAATCTCAAGGTTGACCCTTTTGTTGTTGAGAATACCGAAGATGTTTTATCTTTATAGACTGCATCAGTTGTTGAGGTTTGAATTGAACTCACTGTTAATGAATTAGTCGCATCAGTAAGAGTAAAACTATTCATTTTACGACTACTTCTCATATTGCCACTGTATGTACAGTAGTCAGCCAAAGCGTCTTGAAATGTGAATAACGCTATTAGGGCAAGTGTTAATGCCCAAAGAAAATGTTTTTTCTTCATACTTATAATTTTTATTAATATTTTTTTTATTGTTTTCTTTTCTAATTCTCTCCCCCAACCCCTCTCCAATAGGGAGTGGTGTAAGGTTAGTTTTCATCTCTATAATTTAGTTTATAGTTATGCTATTCTATTTCACTTTTTTAGCCAACTACACCCACATTGCGTACCGTTATGTGTACACTTTGCTTTGCAAAGTTAAAACTTTATTTTGTTTATTTGTCTTTTTTAATGTTAATTTTTTCTGTTTTAACATTTTAAATAGTTTTTAGTTGTCAGTTGTTAGTTATTAGACTAATTGGACTAATTAGGCTAATTGGACTTATTAGACAAAAAAAATGGTTGCCTTGCGACAACCATTTTTATCTGATAACTAACAAATTTTTGTTAGTCTTTTAGTTTTGCTGAGATAAACTCTCTGTTCAAGCGAGCAATGTTTGTGATTGATACTCCTTTTGGACACTCTGCTTCACATGCTCCTGTGTTGGTACAGTTTCCAAATCCGAGTTCATCCATTTTTGCCAACATGGCTTTGGCACGGCGTGCTGCTTCTACTTTTCCTTGTGGTAACAACGCTAATTGACTTACTTTTGCTGATACAAATAGCATTGCTGAGCCGTTTTTACATGCTGCTACACATGCTCCACATCCGATACATGATGCTGCATCCATTGCTAAATCGGCATCGCGTTTTGGAATGGGTATTGCATTGGCATCTTGTGCTCCTCCTGCATTGATTGAGATGTATCCGCCTGCTTGAATGATTTTATCGTATGCTGTACGGTCAACCATTAGGTCGCGGATTACAGGGAAGCCCGCTGAACGCCATGGCTCTATGGTGATTGTATCGCCATCTTTGAAACGGCGCATGTGTAATTGACATGTTGTTATCTCTGAATCGGGTCCGTGTGGGTGACCGTTGATGTAGAGTGAACACATTCCGCAGATTCCTTCGCGACAGTCGTTGTCAAATACTACCGGCTCTTTGTCCTCATTTACGAGTTGTTCGTTCAGGATATCGAGCATTTCAAGGAATGAACTGTCGGTAGATATGTTGTTTAGTTTGTATGTCTCAAATTTTCCGGGTTCTTTAGGACCTCTTTGACGCCATACTTTTAGTGTTATATTTATTGTCTTGTCCATACCTGATTATTGTTTATAGTTACGTTGTTGTACTTTTATTGCTTCGTATTTTAACTCTTCTTTTAATAGTGTTGGCTCTGCATCTTCGCCTTCGTACTTCCAGCAACTTACATACATATATTTGTCGTCTTGACGCATTGCCTCGCCTTCGGCTGTTTGGAACTCTTCACGGAAGTGTCCTCCACATGACTCGTTGCGGTTTAGTGCGTCCATTGCCATTAGTTCGCCTATCTCTATGAAATCGGCTACGCGTAATGCTTTCTCCAACTCTGTGTTGAGTGAGTCTGCTGCTCCAGGTATTTTTACATTGCTCCAGAACTCTTTCTTGATAGCTTTTAGTTTTACTAAAGCTGTTTCAAGACTCTCTTTGGTACGTGCCATTCCTACGAAATCCCACATGATTAATCCTAACTCTTTGTGGATTGAATCTACTGAGCGTTTTCCTTTGATTGACATCAATTTTTGGATGCGTGCTTTTACATCTTTTTCTGCTGCATCAAACTCGGGTGCGTCAGTTTTTATGCGTGGCACTGAGATTTGGTCTGACAGGTAGTTTTGTATTGTGTATGGTAATACAAAGTATCCATCGGCTAATCCTTGCATCAACGCTGATGCTCCAAGACGGTTTGCTCCGTGATCTGAGAAGTTTGCTTCTCCGATGGCAAATAATCCGGGTATTGATGTGCTTAGTTCGTAATCTACCCAGATTCCTCCCATTGTGTAGTGGATTGCGGGATAGATCATCATTGGTGTTTCGTATGGGTTGTCATCTACGATTTTCTCATACATTTGGAATAGGTTTCCGTAACGTGCTGCTACTACGTCTTTTCCTAAGCGTTGGATTGCTGATGAGAAGTCGAGATATACTGCTAATCCTGTTGCTCCTACTCCGTATCCTGCATCGCAACGCTCTTTTGCTGCGCGTGATGCTACGTCACGGGGTACTAGGTTTCCGAATGCTGGATAACGACGCTCCAAATAGTAGTCGCGATCTTCTTCTGCTATTTGTGTTGGTTTTAGTTTTCCTGCTCGTATTGCTTCGGCGTCTTCTTTCTTTTTGGGTGTCCAGATGCGTCCGTCGTTACGTAATGACTCTGACATCAATGTTAGTTTTGATTGGAACTCGCCGTGTACTGGGATACATGTTGGGTGGATTTGTGCAAATGCTGGGTTTGCAAAGTATGCTCCTTTGCGGTAACATTGCATTGCTGCACTTCCGTTGCTTCCCATTGCGTTGGTTGATAGGAAGTAGGTGTTTCCGTATCCTCCTGTTGCTATTACTACTGCGTGTGCTCCAAAACGCTCTATCTCACCTGTTACCAAGTTACGTGCTATGATTCCTCTTGCGCGTCCATCGATAACTACAAGGTCTAACATCTCGTAGCGTGTGTATAGTTTTACTGTGCCTTTTGCTACTTGACGGCTTAGTGATGAGTAGGCTCCTAACAATAGTTGTTGTCCTGTTTGTCCTTTTGCATAGAAGGTACGTGATACTTGTGCTCCTCCGAATGAACGGTTGTCTAATAAGCCTCCGTATTCACGTGCAAAGGGTACGCCTTGTGCTACGCATTGGTCGATGATATTGTTTGATACTTCTGCTAATCGATATACGTTTGCTTCGCGTGCACGATAGTCACCTCCTTTGATTGTGTCGTAGAACAAACGATATACGCTATCGCCATCGTTTTGGTAGTTCTTTGCTGCATTGATTCCTCCTTGTGCTGCAATTGAGTGCGCACGGCGAGGTGAGTCTTGGATACAGAAGTTTAATACGTTAAAGCCCATCTCGCCAAGTGTTGCGGCTGCTGAACCTCCTGCAAGTCCTGTTCCTACTACTATGATATCCAAACGGCGTTTGTTGGCAGGATTGACTAGTTTTTGGTGTGCTTTATAGTTGCTCCACTTCTCTGCCAATGGTCCTTCGGGTATTTTTGAATCTATTTTTATTTCTGCCATATCTGTTGTTTTTTAATTGTTTTTTATCCTACACAACTGCAATTACTTTGTATGAAAAACCAGATTGCGATGAATGCAAATCCTAAACAGATGATTGTTGAGAAGACGTTTGAAATGGTTTTCCAACGGTTCATCCATACTAGATTGTTCCAACCGATTGTGTGTATTGCACTCCAGAATCCGTGTGTTAGGTGGAACCAGATTGCTGCAAACCATACTAAGTATAGTACTAAGTAAACTGGATTGCTGAATACTTGCTCAATGTAGTACACTCCGTTTGTTACCAAACTTGTATCTACATCCATTCCTGCCATGTGTTGCAACTCTACTAATTGCATTTTTGCCCAGAATTGCCATGCGTGTAGAACTAATCCTAATACTACGATGATTCCTAGCACCAACATGTTTTGTGATGCCCACTCTACGCCTTTGGGGCGTGCTGTTACTGCGTAACGGTCGTTTCCACGAGCCTTACGGTTTTGCAAGGTTAGGATAAAGGCATACACAATGTGTACCAAAAATCCTGCTACCAATACAAGTGTTCCTACTAATGCATACCAGTTTGCTCCCAAGAACTCGCATATTGCGTTATAGGCATCTGCACTAAACACTGCCGCAAAGTTCATTGCTAAGTGGAATGTTAGGAACAACACGAGAAAAAGTCCTGAGATACTCATTATCAACTTTCTCCCGATAGATGAATCTTTTAACCACATAAGTTTTTTGAGTTTAGTTAATATAATTGATTATTTAAAATGTTTCGGATATGCAAATGTAATGTATTTATTCAAATATTTAAAGTTTTTTTTGACTTTATTTGGTGCTTTTCTGCCAATTTGTTTTAATTTTGCGAGTGTTATGTTGATTTTCTGCTTACGGTGTTTTACTTTATGGGCAGTTATTATACATTTTATTTATTATTTTTGTTTATAAACTTAGATTTTTTATAAAGATTATGAAAGTTGCTATTGTTGGTGCAAGTGGTGCAGTGGGACAAGAGTTCCTTCGCGTGCTTGCCGATAGAGATTTCCCTATTGATGAATTGGTTTTGTTTGGCTCGGCTCGTAGTGCCGGCAAGAAATATGTTTTTAAAGGTGTGGAATATACTGTTAAAGAGTTGCAACATAATGATGACTTTAAGGGTGTTGATATTGCCTTTACATCGGCTGGTGCCGGTATCTCGAAAGAGTTTGAGAAGACTATTACTAAATATGGTGCTATTATGATTGATAACTCAAGTGCTTTCCGTATGGATGAGGATGTGCCTTTGGTGGTGCCTGAGGTGAATGGTGCTGATGCTTTGGTTCGTCCAAGAAATGTTATCGCTAATCCTAATTGTACTACTATTCAAATGGTGGTGGCGTTGAAGGCTATTGAGAATCTTTCGCATATTAAACGTGTGAGGGTTGCTACTTATCAGGCTGCCAGTGGTGCCGGTGCTGCCGCTATGGCTGAACTTGTTGAGCAATATGCTCAATTGACAAGAGGCGAAGAGCCTACTGTTAGCAAGTTCTACTACCAACTTGCTTATAATGTTATTCCGCAGGTTGATGTTTATACTGACAACCTTTATACTAAGGAGGAGATGAAGATGTTTAACGAGACTCGCAAGATTATGCACTCTGATGTTAAAACGAGTGCTATGTGTGTGAGGGTTCCTGTTATGCGCGCTCACTCGGAGAGTATTTGGGTGGAGACTGAGCGTCCTATTTCGGTTGATGAGGCTCGTGCCGCTTTTGAGAAGGCTGAGGGCGTGATTGTTATGGATGATCTTAACGAAAAGATTTATCCTATGCCTTTGGATATGGCTGGTAAGGATGCTGTTTATGTTGGTCGTATCAGAAAGGACTTGGCTGATGAGAATGGCTTGACTTTCTGGACCGTTAGCGACCAAATTAGAAAGGGTGCTGCTTTGAACGCTGTTCAGATTGCGGAGTACCTTATTAAAAATAATGCGGTTTAGCGCTTTTTAAGTTGTTAGTTGTTGGCTGTTGGCTAACGCCACCCTGCGGGTAGTTGTTGGTTAACAAACATTCGTTTGTTGAACTTGCTCTCGCTCAACAATACACAAATAAATTTTGTATTGTGTTCGCTTACTCGCAGATTTGTTAGAACTAAGGTTGATTTTTTTATTGGACTAATAATGAGATAATGATTTAAAACAAATAGGATAACTTAGGAAACGAGGTTATCCTATCTGTTTGTTTTATACTAAAATAGTAATATTTTTATGGTGCAGGTTCCTGACAAGATTAGGGAGGTTTTTGAGGTGTGCGATGGGTGTATTGACTATCGCAATGAGGTGTATTCGAAGCCTGTGATTGGTATTAGTGCCAACAGGGCTGAGGGGACTTCGCGTGTGGCGGATGCTTATATCAACTCGGTTGTTAAGGCCGGGTGCGTGCCTCTTATTATTCCCGGTTTTGCTGATTTGGAGTTGCTCTCGCAGATTTGTGATTTGTGCGATGGTATTTTGCTTACCGGTGGCGGGGATATTTCGCCCGACTTGCTTGGCGAGGTGGCTCTCCCTGAGGTGGGTACTCCTAATGAGGAACGTGACCGACAAGAGATGGCTCTCTGCTACATTGCTATGCAACGCCAAATTCCGCTACTTGGTATTTGTAGGGGTATGCAGGTTATTAATGTGGCGTGCGGTGGCAAGAACTATCAGGATATTGCGAAACAACACTTCTCTACTCCTATTACACACTCGCAGTGTGAAGCGAGAGATGTTGCTACTCATAGGGTGGAGATTGTGGATAACTCGCTTCTTAGAAGCATCTTTGAGTGTGATAGTTTGATGACTAACTCGTTTCATCATCAGGCTGTTATGGAGGTTGCACCCGGATTTATTGTTAATGCTCGCTCGGAGGATGGGGTTATTGAGGGTATTGAGAAACCTTTTTATCCTGTTTTGGGTGTGCAATGGCATCCTGAGCCTATGGCGGCTGAGGGGCTGGATAGGCAGTTGCTTGTTTTTTGGTGGCTCTCTAATGAGGCTCATATTTATAGGAAGGCCAAGGCTTTTCATAAGTGGGCTCTGTCGTTAGACTCGCATTGTGATACTCCTATGTTTTTTAATGAGGGGGTGAATATTGCTGACCGCGATTTGAGGGTACAGACTAATATCCCAAGTATGATTGATGGCGGCTTGGATGCTTCGTGTATGGTGGCTTATATTAAGCAGGAGGAGCGTTCTGATGAGGGATTAAATTGTGCTATTGATAAGTGTAAGGGTATTATTGATAAACTTTTACGCCAAATTGATGAGGCTTATCACGCTGTTCAGGTGCGTAACAGAAATGAGTTGCTTTATGCTAAGGATTTGGGCAAGAGGGGCATTTTTGTTGGTATTGAGAATGGTTATGGTATTGGCAAGGATATTTCTCTTTTGAAATATTATAAAGAGAGGGGTATTATCTATTTGACGCTTTGCCATAACGGGGATAATGATATTTGTGATTCGGCTAAGGGTAATGGTGAGCATAATGGCGTAAGCGTGTTTGGCAAGGAGGTTATTGCTGAGTTGAACAGACTGGGTATTATGGTTGATTTGTCGCATGCCAACGAGAAGTCGTTCTACGATGCTTTGGAGTTGAGCAAGGCTCCTATTATTGCTTCGCACTCTTCGTGCAGGGCTATTTGTAATCATCCTCGCAACCTTTCTGACGAGCAGATTGTTGCGTTAGCCAAGAAGGGTGGCGTGATGCAGATTTGTATTTATGACCACTTTTTGAATGATGATGGTATTGCTTCGGTTAAGACTATTGCCGACCATATTGACCACGTTGTTAAACTGGTGGGGTTGAATCATGTGGGTATTGGTACCGACTTTGATGGCGGTGGCGGTGTTCCCGGTTGTAATGCGGCTAACGAGGTTATTAACTTGACTTGCGAACTTATTAGACGTGGTTATAGCGATTTTGACCTTAAAAAGATTTGGGGCGAGAACTTTTTGCGTGTTTTAGATGTAGTTGAAAAGATTGCTGAATAATTTTATGAGATACAGATTGTTTTTTATTTCGGCATTGCTGATGCTTGGTGTTTGCTGTTGTAAAGAGAGGGGTGCCGAGGCTAAGGTTATTGATTCCAAGAGTAATAAGCCGTTGGTTAATGTTCCTGATTTTAAGGCGGATAGTGCTTATTTGTTTACTCAAAAACAGTTGGACTTTGGGTTTAGAATCCCCAACACTAAGGAGCATGATGAGTGTGCCGTTTTTTTGGCTAATGAGTTGCACAGGTTTGGTGCTGATACTACCTTGCAACGTGGTAAGGTTATGGCTTATGATGGCTCATATTTGAATATTACCAATATTATTGGTAGTTTTGCACCTGAGAAAGAGCGGCGTGTGTTACTGTTTGCTCATTGGGATAGCAGACCTTATGCCGATTATGATGAGGATAAGGCTAACCATAAGAGACCGATTGCAGGAGCGGATGATGGTGCTGCTTCGGTGGGTGTTCTGCTGGAGATTGCTCGTCAGATTGGGTTACAGCCTGCCAATATTGGTGTGGATGTTATCTTTTTTGATGCCGAAGATTATGGTACTCCCTATTTTTATAAGGGTAAGCAGATGGTGGAACACGATTGGGCTTTGGGTTCGCAATATTGGGCTATGAATCCGCATATCAGGGGATACAGAGCGGATTATGGTATTTTGCTCGATATGGTGAGTGGAAAGGGTAGCGAGTTTCCATACGAACAGGTGTCGATGCACTTTGCTCCGCATATCGTAAAGAAGGTTTGGGATAAGGCGGAGAGTTTGGGATATGGTAATCTTTTCCCTAAGAAGAATGGTGGTACTGTTATTGATGACCACTACTATATTAATATGTATGGTATTCCTTGCGTTGATATTATTGCTTACGATGCTGACTCTGAGACCGGATTTCCCCCTTACTGGCATACGGTCAAGGATGATATGAGAAATATTGACAAAGGGACTATGAAGGCTGTTGGACAGACTGTTATGGAGGTTATTTATAACGAATAATTCTAATTAAAATGAAGAGTATTAACGAGATACAGGAGGAGATTATTGAGGAGTTTGAGGGTTTTGAGGATTGGATGGATAAGTATTCTTTGATTATGGATATGGCTTCATCGCTTGAGCCTCTTGCCGAAGAGTTTAAGAACGACTCTAATCTTATTGAGGGTTGCCAGAGCAGGGTGTGGCTTCAGGCTGACTATGTTGACGGAAATATTATTTTTAAAGGGGATAGCGACGCTCTGATTGTGAAGGGTATTGTGGCTATGCTTATTAATACTTTATCGGGACACTCGCCTAAAGAGATTTTGGAGAGCGACCTCTTTTTTATTGAGAAGATTGGGCTAAAAGAGAATCTTTCGCCTACTCGCTCAAATGGTTTGGCTTCAATGGTTAAACAGATGAAACTATACGCTTTGGCTTTTGATACTAAAAATAACATATAATTTATATTAACTTAAAAACTTTATTTTACTATGTTTAACAATCAACCCAAAGGGCTTTTTGCCCTTGCACTTGCTAACACTGGTGAGCGTTTTGGTTACTACACTATGTTGGCTGTGTTTGCTCTGTTCCTGCGTGAGAACTTTGGCTTGGATGCTGGTGTTGCAGGAGCGATTTACAGTACCTTTTTAGGTTTAGTTTATTTTATGCCACTTATTGGTGGTATTATGGCCGATAAATTTGGTTTTGGCAAGATGGTAACCATCGGTATTATGGTTATGTTCTTGGGTTACTTGCTTCTTTCGTTCCCTCTTGGTGGCGAGACTGTTGCTATGGTGGTGATGTTGCTTGCCTTGATATTTATCAGTCTTGGTACTGGTCTGTTTAAAGGTAATCTGCAAGTTATGGTGGGTAACCTTTATGATGATCCTAAATATGCAGATAAACGCGATGCGGCTTTCTCTATCTTCTACATGGCTATAAACATTGGTGCTTTGTTTGCTCCTACTGCTGCCGTTGAGATTAAAGAGTGGGCTATGGAGAGTTTAGGTTACTCTTCGAACGATGCTTACCACTTCTCTTTTGCGGTGGCTTGTGCTTCGTTGGTGTTGTCGATTGCTATCTATTACATTTTCCGTCCTACTTTCCGTCACGTTGAGGGTGGTGCGAGAAAAACTGGTGATGCTAAGATTGAGGATAATCTTACTCCTCAAGAGACTAAAGCGCGCGTTGTTGCTCTTTGCTTAGTGTTTGCTGTTGTTATTTTCTTCTGGATGGCTTTCCACCAAAACGGTTTGGCTCTTACCTACTTTGCTAACGAGTTTAACGTGAAGAGTGCCGAAGGTCCTCAAAGTATGTTGTTTGACGTGTGGAACTTGGTTGCTATTATTGTTGGCGTTTATGCTGCGTTCTCGTTCTTCCAAAGTGCTACTGCTAAGGGTAAATCTATATCAGGTGTTATTTTTGCCGCTGTGTTAGCATTCTTGGGGTATAGATATGTTGGTGCTGAAAATGCTTCTATTAGCATTAGCGCTCCTATCTTCCAACAATTTAACCCATTCTATGTGGTTGCTTTGACTCCTGTTTCGTTGGCTATTTTTGGTTCTCTTGCTAAAAAGAAAAAAGAGCCTTCTGCTCCCCGTAAAATTGCTTACGGTATGTTAGTGGCTGCTGCCGGTTTTGCTGTTATTGCTATCGGCTCGTTAGGCTTGCCTACTCCCGATGCTCAAGCGGCTGCTGTTGCTGCCGGTGAGGAGCCTGTGTTGGTATCTTCAAACTGGTTGATTTCGACTTACCTCGTGCTTACTTTTGCTGAGTTGTTGCTATCGCCAATGGGTATCTCGTTTGTATCGAAAGTTGCACCTCCTAAACTTAAAGGAATGATGATGGGTGGCTGGTTTGTTTCAACTGCTTTGGGTAACATGCTTGTTGCTGTTGGTGGTTTCCTTTGGGGTGGCCTGCCATTATGGTTGGTTTGGAGCGTATTCATTGTGCTTTGCTTGATTTCGGCTCTGTTTATGTTTGCTATGATGAAACGCTTGGAGAAAGCGACTAAGTAAGTTAACAAACATTCGTTTGTTGAACTTGCTATAGTTGACTAGGATTACTAGGGAACTAAAACTTTTATTAGATAAAAATATCAGGGATGAGGAGTGTAAATTTCTCATCCTTTTTTTTGCCTGCCTTCTATTGGTTAAGCTCTTTATACAAATTAAGTTCTATATACAGAAAAGAAGAGGTTGCCACTTGTGAGTGACAACCTCTCGTTCTTTGTTAAAATGCTAAAGTCTTATTATTTTACTTTCTCAGCAAGTTCAGCACCAGCTTTGAATTTAACAACTTTTTTAGCAGCAATTTTGATAGCCTCTTTAGTTTTAGGATTGATTCCTGTTCTCTCACCTTTCTCGTTGATTGAGAATGTTCCGAAACCTACTAAAGCAACTTTGTCACCTGCTACTAATGTCTCTTCAACTGTAGCTGTGAATGCCTCTAATGCTTTTTTAGCGTCAACTTTTGATAAGCCTGCTTTCTCAGCAATAGCATTAATTAATTCTGATTTGTTCATAAAGCTTTACTTTTAAAAATAATTATTTATATTTTGGAGTGATATTGCTCCCTTAACAGATGCAAATATAGGCATATAAAATTAATTAGCAATGTTTTAGATGACTTTTTTTAAAAAAATTTTTCATTTTTTTTGCTATGATAATATTGGGTTTTATGTTATAAGCAAAATTTTAGTTACTTTTGTTCTCGCATTTGTAATTTTAACCAATATATGTTTAAAGGGAATTCGTTTTTTTCATCTATACCAACCGTTACAAAAAACCTTATTATAATTAACTTTTTGTTATGGCTGGCTACTTTTGTTTTAAGAAGTAAGTTCAACTTTGACTTAACCGATTACTTGGGCTTGCACTACATTACTTCCGAGGGGTTTAATGTTGCTCAGTTTATTACATATATGTTTATGCATGATCCTAACTCAATAGGGCATGTATTCTTTAATATGTTCTCGGTCTTTATCTTTGGTAGAACGCTTGAGTCTATTTGGGGGGCAAAGAGATTCTTATTCTACTATATCTCTACCGGTATTGGGGCAGGCCTTATTCAGGAACTTGTCTGGTGGCTGTCGGTTGCCGGTCAGGAATATCTGCCTGCCGAGACTATTTACGGCACTATGGTTAATGTGCCTGTTGATGTTTATACCAATATGCTTAATACTATTGGTGCTTCGGGTGCTGTGTTTGGTATTTTATTGGCGTTTGGTATGCTTTTCCCAAATGCAGAGATGTTTGTGATGTTTATCCCAATTCCTATTAAAGCAAAATATTTTGTTGCCTTCTATGGTATTATTGAACTTTTCTTTGGCGTTGCCGGTGCGACAGGGGATAATGTTGCTCACTTTGCTCACTTGGGCGGTATGTTGTTTGGATTAATTCTAATTCTTTACTGGCGTAAGAAGGGTATTGGTGGAGGTCCATATTTTTAGTTTATGTTTATAGTTAAACTTCTTAAACTTATTTATAAGTATATTGGCATTATTGTTACTTCCATTGCTGGAGTGGCTCTAATTCTGTCGGCATATAGTAATCATATTTCGCCTAACTATATGCACTACTCGGCTTACCTTTCGCTGGGATTTCATGTGCTTATTTGGGTGAACTTTGCTATTTTTATATTCTGGCTTGTTCAAAGAAATAAAATTGCTTTTATATCTGTTGCGGTGTTTGCTCTCTCTTGGGGGGCTATTTATAGATACTCTCCTCTGAATGTTACTGATAACGAATATGAGGGTGGCGACACTATTAAGGTGCTTTCGTATAATACTTGTTGTTTTGCTAAAATGCACCCTCATACTAAGGATAAACCTAATCCTATTATTGAGTATATTAATGGGCAAGATGCTGATGTTGTTTGCCTTCAGGAGTATGCTATGGGTAAGGCTTTAAACTCGCTTCGCAAGCCGGAGTTGGATAAGGCTTTCAGAGAGAACTATACATACAAAAAGGTGTTCCTTAACGATAATAGTTATTATGAGTCGGGATTGGCTTGTTTATCTAAATACCCTATTGTTGATGCTACGCCTATTATATCGCCCAAGAATACTAACGGCTCTATAATTTTCAGCATTGATGTTAAGGGTAAGATTATAAAATTTGTTGTTAATCACCTTGAATCGAACAGACTCTCTTCTGATGACAGGGTTTTGTTTAACTATGTGACTGAGAATATATCTAAATCGGAGGAGTTGATGGGCGATGTTAAACGCCAGATTGTCAGAAAGATTGCCAATGCTTCGCGCAGAAGGGCTAAACAGGCTGATATTGTTGCCGACTACATTAAAGGTATTGATGACTATATTGTTGTTTGTGGCGACTTTAACGATACGCAACAGTCTTATACTTACAACAAAATTAGGGGCAATCTTAATGATGCTTACATTGATAACTGCTTTGGCCCTAATATTACTTATCACGCCGATAAATTCTATTTCAGGATTGACCATATGCTTTATGGTAAGGGTCTATATCCTTTGCATACTGAGATTGATAAGAGTATTAAGGCTTCGGACCACTACCCTATTATTACTACTTTTGAGATTAAATAAATAAAACCAATAGCCTTTCGGTTATTGGTTTTATTGTTTTTTGTTTGGTTATAACTCTACCTCTTCTTCTCTTTTACTTTGTTCCCGAGTAGTGCGTTATACTCCTCATCGTTTGCTATTATCTCTAATGCTCGTGCGAGGGCAGGGTTGGCTCCTGTGTTTATCACTTTATAGTATGATGATTGCTCGTATAGGTCTCGTGCTATAAGGGCTTTCATTTGCAAGGTCATCAACTCTTTTGAGGTTTCGTACTCTTCTGCTTTATACTCTATTCCCTCTTGGGTTGCCAAGTTTGTGAGTTGTGTCATTAGTGAATCGCTTACCTGATACTCCTCTATGAAGTTTTTCTCGCGGCGGTAAAGGGAGAGTATCTCTTGCTTGTTCTTCTCGGAATACTCTGCTGCTAATTGTGGCATTATTCCTTTTGCTACTATATCTCTGTGATAATCGGTATAGTTGCTTGTATCAAGGGGTATGAAACAGTCGGGCATTATTCCTCCGCCTCCAAATACTGTTCTGCCGTTTTTCAGTGTGGTGTATTTTAACGAATCTACAAAGTGGATGCTATCGGGCGATATCATTTCGCCTCGTTTGTATCGGTCTAATATGTCGTTGCGATATGCTTTGTTGCCTTCGCTGTATGAGCGTTGGATTGATCGGCCTGTTGGGGTGTAGTATTTTGCTACTGTTAGTCGCAACATTGAGCCATCGGGCATTTGTAGTGGGCGTTGTACTAATCCCTTTCCAAAGGTACGGCGTCCTACTATTACTCCTCTGTCCCAATCTTGTACTGCTCCTGAAAGTATCTCTGAGGCTGAGGCCGATGCTTCATCTACAAGCACCACTAACTTGCCTTCACGAAATACTCCCTTTTCGCCACTAAACTCCTCTTGGCGTGGGGCATTTCTTCCTTGTGTATATACTATCATATTTCCTTCATCCAACAGCATATTACACAATCCAACGGCTGCCGACAGATAGCCTCCGCCATTGCCTTGAAGGTCAATTATGAGGTTCTTCATACGGTTCAGACGTATCATTGGTACTATTGCCTCTACAAATTCATCGAAGGTTGTGGCTGCAAATCGGCTTAGCTTTACATAGCCTGTATTTTTTGCTACCATATATGAGGCATCTACGCTATGTACTGGTATCTGATCGCGTGTTATGCGGAAGGGCAACAGACCTTTTTCTCCTGCTCGTTTTATCAACACATCTACTGTTGTTCCCCTCAATCCCCTCAGGCGTTTTTTTATGTCGTTGGCGGTCATTTTCTGCCCCGCTACTAAGGTGTCGTTGATGAATATTATTCTGTCTCCTGCTAATATGCCTACCTTTTCGCATGGTCCTCCTGCTATGGTTTGTATTATATAACAGGTGTCTTTTTGCATCATAAACTGGATGCCTACTCCATCAAAGTTTCCGTTTAACTCTTCGTTACTCTCCTGCACCTCTTCGGCTGTGAGATATGCCGAGTGCGGATCTAACTCTTCTAACATTGCTCTGATTCCTGCCTCTACTATTCGCGACTCGGTTACTGTATCTACATAGAGGTTGTTTATGGCATAGTTTACCAACGATAGTTTTTTTGAGCCTTCGGTTTGGTTTAACTGTGCAAATGCTCCTTGTATTATAAACAATAGCAATATGGGGTATAGTATCTTTTTCATAGTTGTTTTGTTATGGTATATATTTTGATATGTCGTACCCGAAATGGTTTAATTCGCGTACCACTGATGAACTTACGTGCGATAGTGTTGGGTGGGTAAACAGGAGTATGGTCTCTATGCCCGACAACTCGCGATTGATGTCGGCTATGTTCTTCTCATACTCAAAATCGATGGTTGAGCGTACTCCCCTGACTATTGCTGCGGCTCCTACCTCTTTTGCTATGTCAATGGTTAAGCCTTTATATGTGACTACCTCAACACGTGGATTTTGTGCATAAGTTTTTTTTATCTTCTCCGCTACATCTTCAACGGCAAATGTTCTTTTTTTATTCTCGTTTACACCTATTGCCACTACTACCTTATCTGCTATCTCTAAGGATTTGTCTACTACCCATTTGTGCCCTATGGTAAAGGGATCAAAACTTCCGGGAAAGAGTAGTGTCTTATGAGAGTTCTTCATCTGTTACCAAGTTATCTATGATAAAATTCTGACGCTCCATTGTGTTCTTACCCATGTAGAACTCTAACATTTCTGATACTGAGTCTTGTTTGTTCAGGGTTACTGGATCGAGCCTCATATCGGGTCCTATAAAGGTTGCAAACTCTGAGGCTGAGATTTCTCCAAGTCCTTTAAATCGGGTTATCTCGGGGTGTGCTCCTACCTTCTCCATTGCTGCCAATCGCTCCTCTTCGGTGTAGCAGTAATATGTCTCTTTTTTGTTTCGTACTCTGAAGAGTGGTGTTTGCAATATATATACGTGTCCTTTCTTTACAAGTTCGGGGAAGTACTGCAAGAAGAATGTTAATAGCAACATTCTTATGTGCATTCCGTCAACATCGGCATCGGTTGCTATTACTATTCTGTTGTAACGTAAGCCTTCAAGTCCGTCCTCTATATCGAGGGCTGCTTGTAGCAGGTTAAACTCCTCGTTCTCATATACTACTTTTCGGGTTAGTCCGTATGAGTTCAGGGGTTTTCCTCGCAAACTGAATACTGCCTGAGTTAGTGCGTCACGACTCTTTGTTATTGAGCCTGATGCTGAGTCTCCCTCTGTTATGAAAAGTGTTGATTTTTCGCGATCTTCACCTTTTGTATCGCTTAAATGGATACGACAGTCTCTTAGTTTTTTATTGTGCAGATTGGCTTTCTTAGATCGCTCTCTGGCTAACTTTGTTACTCCTGCTATGGCCTTACGCTCCTTCTCCGACTCTTGTACTTTTTTTAGCATCAGTTCGGCTGTTTCGGTTTGTCGGTGAAGGTAGTTATCCAACTCTTTCTTCAAGAAGTCGTTCAGGAACTTTCCTATTGTTGGCCCGTCAGGTCCCATATCTTTTGAGCCTAACTTTGTTTTTGTTTGCGATTCAAATACCGGCTCTTCTACTTTTATGCTCACCGCCGCCACCATTCCGTTGCGAATATCTGAGAACTCAAAGTTTTTATTGAAGAACTCTTTTATGGTGCGTGTTGCTGCTTCGCGGAATGCCGACAGGTGTGTTCCTCCTTGTGTTGTGTGTTGTCCGTTTACAAATGAGTAGTACTCCTCGCCATATTGGTCGCAGTGTGTTATCACAACCTCTATATCATCGCCCTTGAGGTGTATTATGGGATATAGTGGCTCGGCTGTCATCTTGTCGTTCAAAAGGTCTAACAGTCCTCCTTTTGAGTAGAACTTACGTCCGTTCAAATATATTGATAGTCCGCTGTTTAGATATGAGTAGTTCTTCAGAAGGTTCTCTACATACTCTTCGTTAAATGTGTAGTTGCCGAATATCTTGGCATCATTGTCGGGAGTAAACTGTACTAATGTTCCGTTCTTCTCGGTTGTGGGGACTATTGGTGCATCAACTACTACTGAGCCTTTTTCATAGGCTACCTCTTTGCATTCTCCATCGCGATAAGCTACTATTCTGAAGTTTGTTGATAGTGCGTTTACTGCTTTTATACCTACTCCGTTTAATCCTACCGATTTTTTGAAGGCTTTTGAGTCATATTTTGCTCCTGTATTCATCTTTGATGATACATCTTTTACCTTATCAAGGGGAACGCCTCGACCATAGTCGCGAACTTCAACGCGGTTTTCAGTGATGTTCACCTCTATCTGAGTACCGAAGCCCATCATATACTCATCTATGGCATTATCCATTACCTCTTTTAGAAGTACATATATTCCGTCATCGGAGTGTGAGCCATCGCCCAACTTTCCGATATACATTCCCGGTCTCAGGCGTATATGCTCTTTCCAATCGAGAGTTTTAATATCTTCTCCATCGTAACTGACTTCTTGCTTTTTGATTTCGTTTTCTTCTGCCATAGTGGGTATAAAATTTGCTTAACTGCGAAGATACAAATTTTTAGCGAATTGTTTGGTTTTGAAAGGGATTTATTTTATAAAATAACAACAAAGAGGTGCATTTTTTATGCACCCCATTATTGTTAATTCATTTTAGTAACTAATAACTGATGGCCGACTATTCTGCTATTAAGCGAGGGCAAAATAAGTTTTCTTAAATTTTGCCGGGCGTGAGCTGATTCAACGAACGTATGTTCGTTAACTAACTACTGATAACTATCCCTTTGGCGGATAGTCTATGGTATAGTGTAATCCTACGCTCTCTTTACGAGCCATTGCTTGTTTAATTATAAGGTATCCTACGTTTATGATATTGCGTAACTCGCATATTTGACTTGTTACTACTGATCGTTGGAACAGGTTCTCGGTCTCTTTGTATAGGATGTTCAATCGGTCTAATGCTCTTTGCAGACGTAAGTCGGAACGCACTATGCCAACGTATGCCGACATTAGTTGCTCTACTTCTCTTAGGCTCTGGGTTATCAATACCATCTCCTCTGGTTGGGTTGTTCCTTCATCGTTCCAATCAGGTATATCCTCTCGAAGTGTGATGTTTTTTATTGCTTCTGTGGCATGACGTGCTGCTGCATCGGCATATACTACTGCCTCGATGAGTGAGTTTGATGCTAAACGATTTCCTCCATGCAGTCCTGTGCATGCACATTCGCCAAAGGCATATAGATTTTTTATTGATGAACAGGCATTCAAATCTACTTTTATTCCTCCGCATAGGTAGTGTGCCGCCGGTGCTACGGGGATATAATCTTTTGTGATGTCTATTCCTAATGACAGACACTTGCTGTATATGTTGGGGAAGTGTTCGCGTGTCTCTTGTGCATCTTTGTGGGTTACATCGAGATATACGCAATCTTCTCCTCGCATCTTCATCTCGTTATCTATTGCTCGGGCTACTATATCGCGTGGGGCAAGTGATTTGCGTTCATCATACTTTTGCATAAACTCCTTGCCATCTTTTGTTCGCAATACTCCGCCATATCCGCGCATTGCCTCGGTTATCAAGAAACTTGGACGCTCACCGGGGTTATATAGTGCTGTGGGGTGAAATTGGATAAACTCCATATCTTGTACCTCGCCCTTGGCACGATATACCATTGCTATTCCATCGCCTGTTGCTACTGTTGGGTTGGTGGTGGTTTTATATACGTTTCCAACTCCTCCTGTTGCTATTATGGTTGTTTTTGACAGGAATGTTTTTACTTTTCCACTCTTTTGGTCAAGTACATATACGCCATAGCAGGTTATATCGGGGGTTTGACGTGTTACCTCTTGCCCTAAATGGTGTTGGGTTATCAACTCTACTGCAAAATGGTTCTCAAAGAGTTCTATTTTTGGGTGACGTTTTATTGCTCTTATGAGGCTGTCTTGTATCTCTTGTCCTGTGTTGTCTCTGTGATGAAGTATACGAAACTCTGAGTGTCCTCCTTCGCGATGAAGGTCAAAGCCGCCCTTTTCATCCCGGTCAAAATTTACTCCCCAATTTACTAACTCCTCAATTTGAGCAGGAGCCTCTCTGACTACTTTTTCTACTGCTTGGCGGTTACACAATCCTCCTCCACAAATTAGGGTGTCTTCAATATGTTTCTCAAAGTTGTCGGTGGGTTTTGTTACCGATGCTATTCCTCCTTGTGCATAAAAGGTGTTTGCCTCCTCGATGCCTGTTTTACATATTATTCCTACCCTGCCTTTTTCTGCTACTTTTAAGGCAAAACTCATTCCGGCTATTCCAGAACCTATTACCAAAAAATCATATTTGCTAACCATAAAAGCATTTTTTATGCGGCAACTTTATGTAATCTTTTTCCTGATTACTATAACCAGCCATTCTCTTTATACCACGCTATGCACTCATTTATTCCTTTTTCAAGGTTGTAATCGGCTGCGTAGCCA
Source organism: Bacteroidales bacterium (assembly GCA_017521245.1). Classification (NCBI taxonomy): domain Bacteria; kingdom Pseudomonadati; phylum Bacteroidota; class Bacteroidia; order Bacteroidales; species Bacteroidales bacterium. The sequence continues at coordinate 134,634 of JAFXDI010000009.1, read as the reverse complement.
AGATCGGTTTTGGCTTTTGATGTGTCGCAGGTCCAGTTTCTCTGTTTTAGTATTTGATATTTATCTCTGTTTAATACAGGTACTTTTTTGCTATTTGCAAATTTTTCGCTCATATTACACACCATCCTGACCAGCCCTAATGGTACTGTTATGGGCAATACAAATTTCTTTCCAAGTGCTTTTGAGACTAACTTTCTGAAATCTTTTTGTGTGTAATACTCTACATCGTCGGTCAGGAAGTATCCCTCGCCATCGCGTCCTTTTTCGAGGGCGAGGAATACTGCTTTTACCAAATCTTTTACATATATAAATGTTAGATATTGTTGTTCAAATCCTACTGTTATGTCTAACCCGCATTTTATGAGTTTTATCATCTCAAAATAGTCCTTCTCTCGTGGTCCGTACACTCCTGTGGGACGCATTGCTACAAAGGGGAAATTCTTTAGAGAGCGTAAATAGAGCTCTCCTCTGAATTTACTTCTTCCGTATGCCGAAGAGGGATAGGGGTGCTCCTTGTCATCGATATGATATAACTCTTTTGTGTCGGAACGCCAAGCACTCAGGCTACTCATATAGACAAACTTCTCAGGTACGTTATTGGTTGCTATCAGAGTGTCAACAAATGTTTTGAGATATGTGAAGTTTATTTTGTCAAACATAAAATGGTCTAATGTTTTTGTTATGCCCATATTGTGAACAATATAGTCCCATTTCCCATTTGCTTGAACGAACGCCTCCACCTCTTTTGTAAGTTGTCCCTTATCTGCAAAATTCAGGGTTATGAAATTTATTCTTTCATCTTGCAGATATTCAAGGTTTGTTGAGGCTCGTACTCCTGCGTAAACCTCAAATCCTTGTTTTAGGGCCTCCTCTACTAAATAACTCCCTATAAAACCTCCTGCTCCTGTTATTAATATCTTTTTTCTCATTATACGGGTTAAAACTATTCTATTTTCTTTTCTATTATCTTATAATAAAGAGTCTGGATTTAGATTATCTTTTTCAATATCTTTGAAATATTTGTATGTTCCTACTGTTATCTCAGCTGTTGCATCTTCGTCACAAACTATGATGCTCTTTTCGTGTTGTTGCAATGCACTGATTGTCCACATTTGAGATACGCTTCCCTCTACTCCATGTTTAAGGGCACGTGCTTTGTTGTGTCCGTTTACAATAATCAAAACGCTTTTTGCCGACATAATTGTTCCTACTCCTACTGTTAATGCTGTTTTAGGTACTTTGTTTACATCGTTGTCAAAGAATCGAGAGTTTGCAATGATTGTATCTGTTGTAAGAGTTTTAATTCTTGTGCGTGATGTTAATGATGAGCCCGGCTCGTTGAATGCAATGTGTCCATCAGGTCCGATACCTCCTAAGAATAGGTCAATTCCTCCTAATTTTGCTATCTTCTCTTCGTATGCTTTGCACTCTGCTTCGGGATCTTCGGCATTTCCGTTAAGAATGTTTACATTCTCCGGTTTAATGTCAATGTGATTGAAGAAGTTGTTCCACATAAATGAGTGGTAACTTTGTGGGTGCTCTTTTGGTAATCCTATATACTCATCCATATTGAATGTTATTACATTCTTGAATGATACTACTCCTTTTTTGTTCAACTCAATAAGTGCTTTGTACATTCCAAGAGGTGATGATCCTGTTGGTAATCCTAAAATAAATGGTTTCTCCTCTGTTGGAGCAAATGCGTTAATACGTGATGCTACATAGTTTGCTGCCCATTGCGATACGTTTGCGTAATCGGGTTGAATAATAAGTCTCATAATTGTTTAATTTTTTATGGTTGTTAATATTATGTTTTATCTATCTTCAATCTTTTACGTACTTCTTTGCCTAAGTTAAGTACACTTGACTTACAAAGGTATAAATTAAAATCTTAAAGAGAGGGATATTTTATACACTATTTTTTTAATTTTAGATTAAATTTTTTATTTCTCATTTTTTTAATCCTTTTAATTAATTTTATTTCAAAAAAGTTTTGAATTAATTTTTTTAAAATATAATTTTGTTTGTTGCACGATGTGGCAAATTATATTGATAAAACTATTACTAAAATTTTTAATTATGAAAACAAATTTAAGTTCTCAAATTAAATTGGATAGAGTTCCCAAGAGATATTATGCTCCTGATAATGTTCTTGAACTTACCGCTTTAACAAGATTTGAGAAGGTTTATACCGAGGTATTTGAGAGTGTCGATGGTGGTGCTGCTCACGTGGCAAGAAAGATTGCCGCTATTATTGAAAAATGTAATGCTGAAAACCGCAAATGCGTTATGGCTCTTGGTTGGGGATTAGGTACTCACTCGGTTTATAACGAATTGGTGGAGATGCACAAAGCTAATGGCTTTAGTTTTGCTGAGACTATTATTTTTAACGTTGCAGAGTTTTATCCTGCCATTGAGGGTGAAAAGAGTTCTTTGAGCATCTTAAAAGAGATATTTATTGACAAAGTTGATATTAACCCCGAGAATGTATTCTCTCCTGAGGCTTCAGATAATGTTTTTGAGTTTTGCAAACAATACGAAGAGACTATCGCTAAACTTGGTGGTTTAGATATTACTCTTCTTGAACTTGGTCGTGCCGGGGCTCTTTCGTTTAATGAACCCGGTTCTCAGTTGAGTTCTACTACCCGTTTAATGCTTTTGAGTAAAGATTCTCAAAATACTGTTTCAAAAGTTTTCCAGATTAACGATAAGGGTGTTACAAGTGCTATAACAATGGGAATCTCTACTCTATTGAATGCAAAAGAGACTTTTGTTGTTGGTTGGGGCGAGGAGGTTGCTTCGAGTCTTAAAAAGGCTGTTGAGGGACCTGTTGATGATGCTGTTCCTGCTAGTTTCTTGCAAACTGTAAAACATGCTCGTTTTGTTGTTGACCTTGCGGCTGCCGAGAAACTTACTCGTATCAGCAAACCTTGGCTGGTATCTTCTTGCGAGTGGACAGACCAACTTATTCGCAGAGCTATTGTCTGGTTGTGTCACGTTACCGGCAAACCCATCCTTAAACTTACCAACAAAGATTATAACGACCACGGATTAAGCGAGTTACTTGCTCTGTATAAATCGGCTTACGAGGTTAATATAAAAATATTTAACGACCTTCAACACACTATTACCGGTTGGCCCGGAGGTAAACCTAATGCCGATGACACTTATCGCCCTGAACGAGCCAAACCTTATCCAAAGAAGGTTATCGTATTCAGCCCTCACCCCGATGATGATGTTATCTCAATGGGTGGTACTCTTCAACGTTTGGTAAATCAGAAACACGATGTTCACGTTGCCTATGAGACTTCTGGAAATATTGCTGTTGGCGATGAGGATATGATGCGTTATGTTATGCTTATGAATAGCATTGCTGAGGAGTTTGAGTTTGCTACTCCCGGTATTAAAGAGCGTCTTGATGCTATCACTGCTTCGGTTGTCGCTAAAAAGGATGGCGATATGGATATTCCTGAGGCTCGTTATATGAAAGGTATGATTCGTAGAGCTGAGGCTCGCACTGCATGTTCGTACGTTGGTGTTAAACCTGAGAATGTTCACTTCTTGGCTCTTCCTTTCTATGAGACCGGTACTATCAAAAAGGGTACTTTGGGAAGAGCAGATGTTGATATTGTCAAGAAACTTCTTCTTGATGTTAAGCCCGACCAAATGTTTGTGGCCGGTGACCTTGCAGACCCACACGGAACTCACCGCGTTTGTTTGGATGCTGTTCTTGCGGCTATTGACGAAGTTAAAGATGAGGAGTGGATGAAGAATTGTAAAGTGTGGATGTATCGCGGTGCTTGGGCTGAGTGGGATATTGACTACATTGAGATGGCTGTGCCTATCAGTCCTGAGGAACTTAGACAAAAACGTAACTCAATTCTTAAACACCAATCGCAAATGGAGAATGCTCCATTCCTTGGTAATGATGAGCGTTTGTTCTGGCAACGTGCCGAGGATAGAAACAAAGCTACTGCCGAACTATACTCTAAATTGGGATTGGCTTCGTATGAGGCTATTGAGGCGTTTGTGGAATATCATCCTATTAGATAATTCACTAAAAGTTATATAATATACAGAGAGGGTGTGTCAAAATTGTTTTGAAGCACCCTCTTGCAGTTACAGGTAATTTATAAAGAGATATGGAATATATAATAAGTGGCAATTTGGTTGATGTTCACCGTCAAGAGGTTTATCCTGCCACAATAACCATAAAGGAGGGAAAAATCTCTTCTATTGAGAGAGGAAACGGCGATATAGACAACTCGCAATGTTTTATTATGCCCGGATTTGTTGACTCGCATTGCCATATTGAGAGTTCGATGCTAAACCCTATTGAGTTTGGCAGGAATGCTCTAAATCATGGGACATTGGCATCGGTCAGCGACCCCCACGAGATTGCTAATGTGTGTGGATTAGAAGGGTTGGACTATATGTGCAGATGTGCCGATAAATCTCCTATGAGGATATTTTACTCTCTGCCTTCTTGCGTGCCTGCTGTTGATTTTGATACTGCCGGTGCTGTTATTGATGCCTCTACAACTGCTGAACTTATAAAGAGCGACAGATTTATTGCTCTTAGCGAAATGATGAATGTTCCCGGCGTATTGTATAAAAACTGCGAAGTGGTGGCTAAACTGGAGGCTGCTAAGGCTGTTGGCAAACCTATTGACGGTCACGCTCCCGGTTTATCGGGTGAGGGACTTAAACATTATGTAAAGATGGGTATCTCTACTGACCACGAAGTGGTGACTCTTAAAGAGGCGGAAGAGAAGATTGCTGAAGGTATGATGATACAGATACGCGAGGGCAGCTCGGCTAAATCGTTAGACACTCTTATGCCTCTTATTGATAAATACCCTAACTCTGTGCTTTTATGTACCGATGACTATAAGGCTTACGACCTTAAAAAGGGCTACATTAACAGACTGGTTAAAGAGGCTGTTAAAAGCGGATGCAATATATATAATGTATTAAGAGCGGCTACTCTGAATGCTGTTGAGCATTACTCTTTGCCTCTTGGTTTGTTAAGAGAGGGTGATGATGCTGATTTTATTGTTGTAAACAACTTAGCGGATTTTAAGGTTGAGGCTTCGTATATTAAGGGTGAGAAGGTTTCTGCTCTTGGATACTTCCTCTCTGATGAGTGCGTAAATAGTTTTGAGGCTGAGGGTATAGAGATTGAGGATATTTCAGAGCCTGACTATAACCATATTATTGGTATTGTTGAGAATTCGCTCTACACAAAGCACCTTTCCATTAACGATGTTACAGACAGATTAAATAAGATTATTTGTTATAACCGATACGAAAAGGGGGCTAAACCTGCCTCTGCTCTTATTGAGGGTTTAAATTTAAGGTGTGGTGCATTTGGCTCAACGGTTGGTCACGACAGCCACAATATTATTGTTGCCGGGGCTGATAATGAGTCGATAGCCAAGGTTGTTAATGCTATTGTAGAGATGAAAGGCGGTATGGCTGTTTGGGATGGTAAAGAGATATTCTCTCTTCCTCTTCCGGTGGGGGGATTGATGTCGAACAAATCTATTGATGAGGTATCGGAAGAGTATATGATTCTTCACAACAAGATTAAAGAGCTGGGATGCTCTCTTACCTCTCCTCTTATGACTTTGGCATTTATGTCTCTTCCGGTTATTCCTGCTCTTAAACTAACCTCTAAGGGGCTTTTTGATGTAGATAAGTTTAAGTTTGTGTAATAAAGGTTTTACCCCTAATAGAAACAAATGCGGTATGTCAATTGACACACCGCATTTGTTGTTTAATATATCTGTGTTAGTCTCAATTAGGCATCTATATTCGCGTATGTTGCATTCTTCTCGATGAACTCTTTACGTGGTAGTACATCCTCTCCCATCAACATTGAGAATATTCTGTCTGCCTCAGCGGCGTTCTCAATTGTTACTTGGCGAAGTGTACGATTCTCCGGATCCATTGTTGTCTCCCAGAGTTGTTGTGCGTCCATCTCTCCAAGACCTTTGTAACGTTGTGTTGTTATCTCTCCGTTATATTTTAGAGAGAATTGTTCACGTTGCATCTCGGTCCAACAATACTCTTGCACCTTTCCTGCTTTTGCTTTACACAAATATAGTGGTGGGGTTGCTATATATAGGTATCCATTCTCAATTAATGGACGCATATGGCGGAAGAAGAAGGTCATAATCAATGTTGCAATGTGGCTTCCGTCAACGTCGGCATCGGTCATGATAATAATCTTGTGATAACGTAGTTTGCTGATGTTTGCCTCTTTGCTATCCTCTTCTGTTCCTATTGTTACTCCTAATGCTGTATATATGTTGCGTATCTCTTGACTCTCAAGAACTTTATGGTGCATTGCTTTCTCAACGTTCAGGATTTTACCACGTAGTGGCAGGATTGCCTGAAAGTTACGGTCGCGTCCGCTCTTTGCTGTTCCTCCCGCTGAGTCTCCCTCCACAAGGAATATCTCACATAGTTGAGGATCGCGTTTTGAACAGTCTGCCAACTTACCGGGAAGTCCGCCTCCTGAAAGGGGTGATTTGCGTTGTACCAATTCACGTGCGTGACGTGCTGCATGACGTGCTTGTGCTGCAAGTACAACTTTATCAACAATCATCTTTGCTTGTTTTGGATTCTCCTCAAGGAAGTTACTCAACGTCTCTGCTACTGCTACATCTACTGCTCCGCTAACCTCGCTATTTCCAAGTTTGGTCTTTGTTTGTCCCTCAAATTGAGGCTCCATAACTTTTACAGAGATAACGGCTGTTAATCCCTCGCGGAAGTCCTCTGCACTAATCTCTACCTTTACCTTCTCTAACATTTTAGAGTCTTCGGCATATTTTTTGAGGGTACGTGTTAATGCTCTGCGGAATCCTGCTACGTGTGTTCCTCCCTCAATGGTATTGATGTTATTTACATACGAGAAGAGGTTTTCGTTGTATGAGGTGTTGTATGTCATAGCAACCTCAACTGGTACTCCCTGACGCTCTGTGTTGATATGGATTATATCTTCAAACAGATGCTCTTTTGAACTATCTACATATTGAACAAACTCTTTTAATCCGTCTGCCGAGTAGTAATGCTCGCACTTTGCGTTTCCTTCAGCATCTATTTCGCGTTTGTCTGTTAAGGTCAAATGTATTCCTGCATTCAAAAACGCCAAGTCTCTTAAACGACCTGCCAATATTTGAAATTGATATACTGTATCTGTGAAGATTGTATCATCGGGCAAGAATGTTACTATTGTTCCTGTTTTATCGGTATCGCCTACAACTTGAACCTCGGTTTGTGGGTGTCCTTTAGAGTACTCCTGTACGTGTATCTTTCCATTACGACGCACCTCTGCTCTTAGGTATGTTGATAGGGCATTAACACAAGATACTCCCACTCCATGTAATCCTCCTGATACTTTGTATGAGTCTTTGTTAAATTTACCTCCTGCGTGTAATACTGTCAATACAACTTCAAGTGCCGATTTTCCCTCTTTCTCGTGCATATCAACAGGGATACCACGTCCGTCGTCTTCAACGGTTATAGAGTTGTCTTCGTTAATTGTTACGTATATATTGCTTGCATATCCGGCAAGAGCCTCATCTATTGAGTTATCCACTACCTCATATACAAGGTGGTGCAATCCTTTTGTGCTTATATCGCCAATATACATGGCAGGGCGTTTACGTACTGCCTCTAATCCTTCAAGCACCTGAATACTACTCGCCGAATAGTTTTCGTTGTTATCAAGTTTTTCTTCTGACATTTTTGTTTAAAATTAAGTTCTTTGTTTTATGAGTCTTAATGTAGGTTATGTTAATAACAGAGGTTTGCCTCTCTATTAAAAATGACTCACTTTATATCTCTTACAAAGATACAAAATTTATTGCAAAATTACAAAAAAAACAGAGGGTATGATTTTCAAAAAATATACCTCTCCATTTAATCTTTTTTTGTGTGTCTAATTTATCTGTTTATATCTAAAAGCCAAATGAATATCGCACTACCAAACCTATGGCAAAACTTCCTACTCTGTTGCCTGCGATTGGTACTCTTTCGCTGTTACCTGCTATATTGGCACTCCATATTGGTGTGTAGTTAAACTCTCCGTTTTGGTACTGTAATTGAGGCGTGAGGAGTTTTTGTTTATATAGGTTACACAAGCCATACTCTCCATGTACTCCTAAATAGAGGATATATTGTTCGCTCCACTCCCAAGTCCATCCCGCTTCGGCACATATCGAGGCGTTTACTCTCATATCATACTCTTTGTCAACCTCTGTGTCGTAGTATGTTCCAAATCCATGCTGTGGAAGGTTTTCGTATGTTATATTCTCATAAGAGAAGTATCCTTTTGTTGTGAGTTGTTCAAAATATATTTCGCTACCACTTTTTACAGGGACTCCCACTTTGGCTCCTAACCTAAGATATACGCCACTATCAAACCTATATTGTGCATATATTGGAATGTTTATGTATAATGCTCTCTGTCGCTCCTCTAAGTTTTTATAGCTGTATGAGAATGTCATTATATCTGCTCCGCCTGATATTAGAGAGTTTGCCGATGTTTGATAACTATCAGAGAATGAATCGAAACGCACAGATGACTGATACATTTTTATCTCTGCTCCCAATCCTATACTCCAATTCCAGTCAAGGTTATAGTGATATTTTATTGCTGCCGATGTTCCTGCCATACCTTTTCTGTCGCCGAGATTGGTTTTATAGGCAAATGGGGATGCTCCTCCTGTCAGTTCCAACGTAATATTGTTTCGTATATTCTGAGCCGAAAGGAGTGATATAAAAGATATCAGCAGCATCAATGTTAATAAACGCCTTCTCATAAATTGCTATTTTACCATAAATTTAAGACTCTTATTCACTCCATTTGAGAGCTGGATATTAACTATATAGGTTCCCGATGTTCGGGGTGCCTCTATTACATTATCTCCTGCTTTTAATGTAAGCGGTTGCACTTGTCCTGTGCTATTTGTAAGGGTACTGGTTATATTGCATGGCTCAGGGGTTGTTATGTTTATTGTCACGCTTCCGCCCTGCTCTACGATTGCAGGATATAGGATTAGATTGCTTCCTGCTGGTTCAAAACTCATTTCACAACTTTCCAACTCTATTCCCTCCTCTGTTTTTACCTTTACCGAGAACTGATCTTGGGCATTGGCTGTTTTGGGCAGTGATATATAGGGTGTTGTATAGGGCAACCTCTCGCCATTCATATACCACTCATATTCAACAAAATTTAAGGCTCCGTTGTTCTCGGGGTTATTTACTATTGCGAGTACATCATCCCAACGTTTTATGATTACATCGTGGGGTAACTTATATATATTTAGTTGATACTCTGCACGACTCTCATTGCTCTCAGATATTATTGTTATTGGAACGGTATATTTTCCGCCCGGCAATATATCTGTTATATAACGCGATTGCTCATCGCCTGCTATAATAACTGTTCCGTTGTTCTTAGCAACAACCTCTATATCTACAAAATCGTTTGAACATGTGACTGCATAGTTGTATTGGTTACGCATTGAGGGGGCAAGTATCTCTCCATTTGCCATCAACTCCTCTATTTGTGCGGTGTAACTCTTGTCGCTTAAATAAAAATTATAGGGTCTACTTATAAGTTTCTCTCCATCGGTATATACCGCCTCTAATTTATACTCATAGTTTTTACCCTGTATAAGGTTCTGGTCAGTATATTTTGCGACCTTTCCCGATAGTGTTGCTACCAACTCATTATTGCGATATAGGTTATACTCTTTGGGCGGAATAAAGGTTACGGGCTGTGATGAATATACCTCGATATGGTTGAAGTCAGATACATCTTCTACCCCCTTAAACGTTGCTGAGGGTGGAGAGATGACTGCTTTTATGGAGATGTTCCCTTTTGTGTCGGCACTCTGCCAATCATAGCCATTTATAGATACTACATTTCCTTTTCCCTCTACTATATTATCTCCGTCTGTCATTATCAGATATCCCGAGCCAGAGTTTACTCTTAACATGCAATAGAGTGGCTCTTTGCTATTTATAACAAACTCTTTGTCAAGTGTTATCTCTGTCTCATTTTCTGTTGCTGAGGGTGAGAGTTGCTGTGTATATATGTTTGCTCCTTGCCTGATATAAAGGGTGTAATTTACATCAGGAAAGCAATTTGTTTTAATTCGTTTAATTACATAACCATCCATTCCCGAGAGGTCAGACTCACTCCACATTTGCCCTAAATATAGCGGGGGCGAGGTCTTAAAGGTTAATTTTCGCACCGCTCTTTTATTGCCCCAGAATATTGTTTGTTCACTTTGAGGTATTGTCCAGTCTAATACTAAATCATCTTCTGATATTCGTTCTACATTGCTTATATTGGGGGTTACTACCGGATGCTTTGCTATGATAGTTTGATTGCTTTTGGCTGTCTCATAATCACTATCAGAATAGTATGCCGACACTTGATAGGTGTGCTTGCCTGTATAGACTCCCTCATCGACAAAACTATTTGAGGTGGGGTGCCCAATTATCTCGCCATTACGATATACTATATAGTTTGAGGGTTGTTCTTCTAATGGTAACCACGTAAGTTCTACTTTTGTTGCATCATTGACAAGTTTTGCGTTTAATGCTCTTGGTGCAGGTACTATTTCGCCTTTGCGAATACCATTTAGTGTTAATGCTCCGCTATTGGTTGGATCAAGATAGGGGGATATGTATTTCCAGAAACGTTGTAACTTGCCATAATAGTTTGAGCCTGTGGGGTGCGAACACGAAGAGTTTCCGCCTGTTAATGAGCCTACTACCAATTTGTTCTGATTGAATAGGGGTGAGCCTGATGAGCCTCCTTCGGTTGCCGAAAATCCGTTTGCTGTGGATGTAAATTCAACTGTCCAGTAACCGTTTACGCCCTCTCCTGTTCCTATGCTTGGCCAAGTGTCACTAACTGCCGGCGAGATATATGTTGATATTTTCTTAACCGCTCCCTTTGGATGATGAATAGATACTCCCGACTTAGGTGGTGTAACTCCCCTATCCCATCCGTTAAAATAGGGAGTTAATGATGTGGGAAGGCTGGAACGTAACAATAGCAGTGCTTGGTCTAATCCTTCACGACTATTTAAACTCTTTCCCTCTAAAAAGTGACAACCTGTTAATGCCTTTGTCTCTTTTACTTCGCTGCTCCCGCACTCTGTTGCCTCATAGTTAAAATAGAAGAGTGTCTGCTGTAATTCTGTCTCGGAGGCCACCTTTCCGTCTCCCTCTAAACAGTGAAAGGCGGTGTATATGTATGGGGTAAAGTCTTCTGAGGTGTTATTCAAAAATGTTGCCGAGCATAGGTATGTGTAGTTTCCTATGGGAGTTACCATCTTTATTACTCCGTCTTTCTCTTTTTGCCACATATCTCCCTCGCTACACATAATATCAACCATACAGCTTATTAACTCTGAGGTTGAGACCTTTAAGTTTTTATATCCGTAGCATATTTTTTCAATATCAATCTGCGGTGCTTCTGTTTGTGATGTTGATGGAACATACTCAAATATCAGATTGTCTCCGGCTACAAACTCGGTTACAAACTCGCCTCCTGTGGGGTTGGTCTGTGAGGTATATGCTCCTAACAAGTGGGTATGGTCAGCGTTATATATATAGAGTTTTGCCCCTTGAGGTATCTTAAACTTTGTGTAATATACCGATATTGCCGTTGCTTTGGGTGATGCAATCTTTAGCCTGCATATTCTCTCGCCACCCCCTATGTTGCTCCACTCGCCATCTTCAATTAGTGATAGTTGGGTGGCAAGATTTATTCCTACTCTTTCGGGCAGGTCTTGGCTCAGTAGTTCATCTTCTAAGAGTTGCTCAATGGTGAAGGGATTGGATATTATATTTGTTTTTAACTCCTCTTGTGATTTTAGTTTTGATTTTGGGATATTCCAACTCGGAGGTGTTCCTCCGTACCCTGTTTGTGCCGATATGGGGAGGGTATTTATTAGTAAATAGAGAAGGAGTATGACTATAACGCCTCTTTTCATAGTATCTGTTTTATTGTAACTCTCCTGCTCGAGAGGACTTAAAGAGTGAGGTCAAATATTTCTTTATACGATTTGTATAGGCGTGGTTTTGATGCACCGATATTGACAATGGATCACTAAAGTATGTAACATCCCCCACCTCTCCAAACTGCTCGGGGTACAATATTACCAAGTTATTATTGGCAAAATATTTTGACAGGAACGATGGCAATTTGTCTAAGTTGGGCGAGTATGATACCGATGCTTGTCGTGCCGATACAACGATAAAGAGGTCGTCCTCTAAGACAACTCCCGTCAGCATTAATATATCGTTCCACTTATCCATTATATGATACTCAGCACGGATGTTCTGTTTTTTGCGTATTAGTCTGCCCTTTATCTGCCCTAAGGTATCGTGATGACCATAGAATATGGTTTTGCATCCCAATTGGGTTGCCATGTTTGCTACTCGGCTTACCCACGTTCCAAATCCTGTTTCGTATTCGGCTTTCTCGGGTATATATACTATTATTCGGGTAAGGGTATTTGTTGGTATTATACTCTTTGCAATAAGTACTGTTTTGTTTGTTCCTTTAAGTATTGCCTCGGTTGTTGAGCCAAAGAATGAGTCGGCTATGTTTGCCTTATGGTGAATACCTATAAGCAACTCTGATATGCCTTTCTCTTTCATGGTATGAACTATTCCACTTGCTACGTTCATTGAGAAACGGGTGATTGTCTCTACCTGAATGTCGGCTGCCGCCGCTATCTTTGATGCGTGAGTGAGCAGATTGTTTGATATTTTGGCCGATGCAGGATTGTCGTGACGTGCCTCATTTACCACATTCAAGAAGTATAGCGGTTGCTTTACTTTTGGATTCTTCATCACCATTGCCATATTTACCAAGAGGTCTGCCGTCATGGGATTTGAGACTGAGACCAATATCTTTTGTGGCAGTTTCTCGGTTTGGGGATTCTCCTCCTCGCTCATTGATGATAGTGCTATCTCTTTTGCCGCACGTTCAGTGAACAACGCACTTATTGTGCATGAGATTAATATCATCAAAATTGCTCCATTGAGTATTGAGGCATCAAAGAGTTGCATCTCATATCCTATAAGAACTACTGCCAATGTTGCCGCCGCTTTTGCACTGCTCAGTCCGAATAGCATACGACCTTCGGAAGAGTTCAATCGGAAGATTTTTTGCATTATATATGCCGCCACCCACTTTGATATTATGGCTACTGCCGTCATAAGTAGTGCTACCCATATACTATGCCATGAGGTAAATCCTCGCAGGTTTATCATCATTCCTACTCCTATCAAAAAGTAGGGGATAAAGAGTGCGTTTCCTACAAACTCTAACCTATTCATCAAGGGCGATACAGCAGGTATGTAACGAGTTAGGATAATTCCTGCGAAGAATGCTCCTATTATTCCTACCAAGCCTACCAATTGGGCAAGATATGCCGCAGCAAAAACCAACGACAGGATAAAGATAAATTGAGATACGTTATCGTTGTACTTCTTAAAAAACCAACGTGTAAGACGAGGATAGATGTATATTATGGCTGCTCCATAGATTATCACTCCTGCTGCAAACTTTATCCAATATAAGGCTCCTACTCCACCTTCGGCTATTCCTATTATCACCGCCATTGTTGTCAATGCAACTATAACTGCAATTACTGTTCCTGCAATGGCTATTGAAACAGAGCGGGATTTTGCTACTCCATATCGGGTTACAATGGGGAACGATATTAATGTGTGCGAAGCATATATGGTTGACAGCAATGTTGATGCTATCCAGTTCAAACCCAGTATATAGTGCGATACTGCCAAACCCGAAAGCAGTGGTATCAGAAAGGTTATTATTCCATAACTTATACCCCGTTTCTTGTTCTTATTAAAGTCGGAGATACTCATCTCCAACCCTACAAGAAACATTAAATAGAGTAGTCCTACATTACCAAAAATCTCGAAACTTGCATCGTACTCGAGCAGATTAAATCCGTGCGGACCTATTACCATTCCCGAGAATATTAGTCCTATTATGTGTGGAATGTGTAAGCGGTCTAATATAATTGGGGCAAAAAGAATTATGGTCAACACTATAAAAAATATTAGTGCCGAGTTTGTTAACGGTAATTGTGATGTTATAAAACTCCAATCCATATACTTTCCCTCAAAAACAGGGTGTTGCCTTATAGATTAAATTGCTCTTTGATTTTATCTACGTAATCGAGTTTTTCCCATGTGAAGAGTTCTACCTCTTGTACTATCTCTTGTGTATAGCGAGAGGTAAATCTTTTGACTACGGTCTTTGGCTCTCGTCCCATGTGTCCGTATGCTGCTGTCTCTTCGTATATGGGGTTTCTCAATTTCAATCGCTCCTCTATTGCGTATGGGCGAAGGTCAAATATCTCTTTTACTTTTGCCGCAATTTCAGAGTCTTTTAAACCACTCTTTGCTGTTCCGTATGTATTTACATATACGCTTATCGGCTCAGCTACTCCTATGGCATAGGATAGTTGTATTAATGCTTCATCGGCTACTCCTGCCGCAACAAGGTTTTTTGCTATGTGACGTGCTGCGTATGCTGCCGAACGGTCAACTTTTGAGGGATCTTTACCTGAGAATGCTCCTCCTCCGTGCGCTCCTTTACCACCGTAGGTATCAACAATTATTTTACGACCAGTTAAACCTGTATCTCCGTGAGGACCTCCAATTACAAATTTTCCTGTGGGATTTACATACAGTTTATAATCATCTTTGAACAATAGTTTTACTCGCTCGGGCAAGGTTGCTACTACTCGAGGTATTAATATTTCGGCAACATCTTTGCGGATTTGTGCCAACATTTCAGTATCGGCTTGCTCTTGTGTGATGGTTTGCCCCGGTTTTACAAACTCATCGTGCTGTGTTGATACTACTATTGTATCTATTCGCAATGGGGTGTTGTTATCGTCGTACTCAATTGTTACTTGACTCTTTGCATCGGGGCGAAGATATCTCATCTCTTTCCCCTCACGGCGTATTGCAGCAAGTTCAATCAACAATTTGTGTGACAGGTCTAACGATAGGGGCATATAGTTATCGGTTTCGTTACTTGCATAACCAAACATCATTCCTTGGTCTCCTGCTCCTTGCTCTATGTCGCTATTGCGTTCTACTCCTCTGTTTATATCTGCACTCTGCTCGTGTATTGCAGAGAATACTCCACATGAATCTCCATCAAAGTTATACTCACTCTTGGTGTATCCTATGCGGTTTATAACTCGGCGTGCGACATCCATCAAGTCGATATAAGCATTTGATTTTACCTCTCCTGCTATAACAACCTGACCTGTTGTTACTAATGTTTCACATGCTACTTTTGAATTTTTATCTTGAGCCAAAAATTCGTCAAGAAGTGCGTCTGATATTTGATCTGCTACCTTATCGGGATGTCCCTCTGATACCGATTCTGATGTAAATAGATAACCCATTATTTTTATTGATTTAATTGGGAGATTTTCGGTCTTGCAGCAATAAATATTTTTAGCATTTTTTCGAGTGGTTGCAAGCAGTCAAATCTCTCCACGTTATACATAAATTTTACAAAACAAAAGGGCAAACCTTCACCCTTTTGTCTATTTTCTGCAAAGGTAGTTATTTTTTGCGGAATTACACCTATTATAAATGGTTAAAAATATAGTATTTAACACTATTTTAACTACAAGGTTTAATCCTTGGGCAAAGTTTTTAAATCCTCGCCCCAATGTAACGAAGCCAAACGCTCCTCTCTGTCCATTACCTCTTTTGCTTTTTTGGGATAGAGAATTAGGCGAAGCGACTGCCCGTATGTGAAATAGTTTATTGCCCAATTGTAGAATACTATTATCTTATTTCTGACTCCTAATATTGAGCGAAGATGTACTATCAACCACATTACCCATGCTACAAAACCTGCCATTTTAATTTTCTTAAACTCGGCAACTGCACGATTACGCCCTACGGTTGCCATAGTGCCTAAATTTTTATATTTAAATGGTTTAAGTGCCTTACCCTCCTCCATTCTTTTGAGGTTTGCGGCTAATAAACTGCCCTGCTGTATTGCTACTTGTGCCAACTGAGGATGCCCTCCCGTCCAATTTTCGTCACCCTCAAGCATAAGGGACTGGTCGCCTATACAAAAGACATTGCTCATACCCTTTACTTGGTTATAGGCATCAACCTCTATTCTGTTGCCTCTGCCAATAGACTCCTTAGGCATATTGTCTATTTTAACCCCTGCCACTCCACTCACCCATATAAAGGTGCGTGTTGCTATTGTGCTACCGTCTTTTAAATAGACCTTATTCTCTTTAAACTCTGTTACCATTTTGTTGAGCAACACATTCACTCCCATTCTTCGCAGAAAGTCTTCGACACTTAATGAACTCTCGCGACTCATTGATGATAATAGTCGCTCTCCTGCCTCAATCAGATAGATATTTACAAGACTTTTAGGCAAATCAGGGTAATCTTTTGGAACTACAAAATTTTTCATCTCCGATAATGCTCCTGCTATCTCAACGCCTGTTGCTCCTCCTCCAACAATCACGATGTTGAGGAGTTCTTGTCGTTCAACCTCATTTGAACAGGTTAATGCTCTTTCAAAGTTTGATAATATGGCATTCTGCAATCCCATTGCCTCGCTTACATTTTTCATGGGGATTGCATTCTCCTCGATAGATTTATTCCCGAAAAAGTTTGTTGTTGTTCCGGCTGCTAACACAAGATAATCGTACGATATTTTACCTATTGAGGTTTGTACTATTTTATGTTCAGGGAATATTGAGCGTACCTCTGCCATTCTGAAATAGAAGTCCTTACGGCGTTGAAATATCTTTCTAAAAGGGAAGGATATACTGCTTGGCTCAATTCCCGATGAGGCTATTTGATATATGAGTGGTGGAAATTGATGATAGTTATTTTTATCGACCAATACTACCTGAAAATTTGAATTGCGAAGTTTTTTTGCGAGAGATAGTCCGCCAAAACCTCCTCCTACAATTACAACTCGCTTTTTACTGCTCTGTGGAATATTTACACTCATACACAACCTCTTTTATGTAGAAAAACAAAAGATTTATTTTAAGTGTTGCAAATATAAAAATTTTAAAGTTAGCAAAGAAATAGTTTTACATTCATTCTTGTTTTTTTAATATAATTGGAATCTAATCCGAATATAACTATATTTGCATTTATAAACACCCAAAAGAATGAAGATAAAATTTTTACTTTTATTAATTATATCAACTCTTTTATTGTTGCCAACAAGAGGAGAGTCATTAGATACCTCAGTCTATTTTAACAGAATTGCTGATGATGGCATACACCTTTGGATAGCAACGAGTAAGGGCATTGTAAAGTACAATAAGGAGGAGGATAAAGCATATAATGCGTGTGGAGAGCTGGGAATTGACACAGAAGATGTTATCCACTCCATTGCTATTGACAAAAGTAATAAGTTATGGTTTTCGGTAAAGAATAAAGGTGTTTACTATTATCAAGATGGTAAAACATATTATCGTAAAGGGGTTTATAAAGATGATTATGTGAGATATGCCTTTGCCTTTGATTGTAACGATTCAATATGGGTGTCGGCTGGTGGATATTATACCGGACCTCAATATAATGAATACCCTGCTGGATATAATACTCCTGATACATACTCTCCAACTATGCAACCCACCATAATGGATATGGAGTTTGATAGCAATAACAATCTATGGATTCTTATCTACGGAGAGTACAATACTCTTTTATGTCATAAAAACGGTAATACATATTGCGAAAGTGTTATAGAAGGCACAACTCTTGTTCCGTCAATAACTATTGATAAGAGCAACAATATATGGTATTCTGTTAGGGATGCGATATACTACTACGATACTTCAACCCATAATCATACTCGCTATTGGCACGACACTGATAGTAATATTCCTGCCGCTCATTTTTTTGGCAGTGATATTGATGATGATGGTAATGTGTGGTTTACATCATCGCACTACTTGTTACGATATGATGGCAAGGACTTTAAGTGGTGGAACTGTTATGGCTACCACGAGGCTCGCTCAATCGTTTGCGACAACAACATTGTTTGGGTATTAATGAGTGATGATGCTATATGCAAATTTGAGAATAACTCATTTACAAGAATTATTCTAAAAGATGCCGTAACAGGTATTGAGGAGAGCACCATAGAGAAGAGCACCACCAAAGCATACGTTTCAAATGGGGTGCTATATATTGAGAATGCTGATGGTATTAACTCTGTTGAGGTTTATGACATAACAGGTAAGGTTATAACTTCTGGTACTTACAATAGTAGTTCGGTTCAAATACAATTGCCAACAACACTTAAAGGAGTGATAATGGTTAAAGTAAACAATGAGGTTGTAAAGGTTATTTGCGAGTAATTACTAATTTAACTATATGAATTGTGGTAAGGTCTTTGGCTTTACCTCTTTTTTTTATGTGCATAAGTGGTAAAAGTTTTAGAGGTTTTTTGAAGAAAAAACGCAATTATTTTTTATTTTTGCAAAAAATTTGGGTTAGTATGCCCTTTTTATAAAAATATTTATCTCAACAACTATTTAATGATAATGGGAGAAAAGTCAAATAAACATAAAATATCGTTCTGGAATGCTAAAGTAACTTCTACTATTAGTATTTCACTTGTGTTGTTTCTTTTGGGTATTGTGGTGTCGCTTTCGATAATTGGCACTCAACTTACTAAGCATATTAAAGAGAATATGGGTTTTACCATTGTTATTAAAGATTCTGCTTCAAAACGTGGTATTGAGGATGTTAAAAGAGAGTTGGATAGGGCTCCTTATGTTAAGGCTGTTCAGTTTATATCCAAGGATGATGCTCTTAAAGAGTTGGAACTTGAACTTGGTGAGAATCCTGAAGATCTTTTAGGTTTTAACCCCTTGCAATCTTCGATAGAGGTTAAACTTTCGGCTGAATATGCTTCGACCGACTCGCTTGCTTGGATTGAGGCTGATATTAAACAGTATAGTAATATTGTTTCGGAGGTTATTTGCCAAAAGGATGTTATTCAGGTTATTAACGATAATTTGCGTAAGGCCGAGATTATTCTTCTCTCAATTTCGGCTCTTTTGATGGTTATTTCGTTTGCTCTTATCAGCAACACTATTCGTTTGATGATATACTCTAAGCGTTTTCTTATTCGCACTATGAAACTTGTTGGTGCTACTCCCTCTTTTATAAGAAGACCTTTTATTATCAAAAATATTATTGAGGGTGTTATTGCTGCGGTTATTGCTACAATTTTGCTCTCGGGTTGTGCATACTATATTGTAAGCGAGTTTGAAAATCTTGCTATATTGATAAATTTTTTGACTTTAATTCAAGTGTTTGGTGTTGTTCTTCTACTCGGCATTGTGCTATCTTCTGTTTCGGCTTTCTTTGCTGTTAACAGATATATTTCAATGGATGAGGATGAACTTCACGCTTCTTAAATTTTAATTTTATTATGAGTACTCAAAATTTTTCAAAATTGCCAAATAATAAAACTTCTGATAGTTTGAATAGTAATTTGGATGAGAACAACTCTAAAGGGTTTGCCTTAGAGAAGATAAACTATATTCTTATTGCTATTTCGTTTGCCCTTATTATTTTAGGGTTTGCTCTTATGGGTGGCGAGAGTTCTACTCCCGATAATTACAATGCCGATATTTTTAGTTGGCGTCGTATTGTGTTAGGCCCAACAATCTCTTTTATTGGTTTTGTTGCTATTATATTTGGTATTATGTATAAAAAGAAAGGAGATAAGTAATGAGTTGGCTTGAAGCTCTTATTTTAGGTTTAATTCAGGGATTTACAGAGTATCTGCCCATTAGTAGCAGCGGTCACTTAACTATTGCATCAAACTTTGTTGATATTACTGACCCTGAGCAAATTCTGCCGTTTACTGTATTGCTACACGTTGCTACGGTTCTAAGTACTATTGTTATATTATATAAAGAGATTGTTTGGCTTTTTAAAGGACTATTTAAAACACACACTGGGGATAGCGAACCTTTATCTAAATGGTGTGGTTTAACTCTTAACTCGCAACAACAATATATTATTGCCATTATAGCATCTATGATTCCTGTTGGGATTGTTGGTATTTTCTTCAAAGATGCGGTTGAGGCGGCTTTTGAGGGGTTGACAATTGTAGGTTGCTGTTTATTGGCTACTGCCGTTCTTTTGGCTTTTTCGTACTACGCTAAACCTCGACAAAAAGATAAGATTTCTATTAAGGATGCCTTTATTATTGGTTTGAGCCAAGCTGTTGCTGTGCTACCCGGTCTCTCTCGCTCAGGTACTACTATTGCTACCGGTTTACTTTTGGGTAACAAAAAAGAGAATATGGCTCAGTTCTCATTCTTAATGGTTATTCCGCCTATATTGGGTGAGGCTCTTTTAGAGAGTGTTGAGATGGTTAAAGAGGGTATTGATGTTGCTTTTGGTGGCATTACTCCTACGGCTCTGATTATTGGATTCTTGGCTGCTTTTATCTCGGGCTGTATTGCTTGTAAATGGATGATATCTGTGGTTAAGAGAGGTAAACTTATATATTTTGCTTACTACTGCCTTGCCGCTGGATTATTTACTTTAATATATTCTTTTATTTAATATAATAGTGACACAAGAGATTGACAGAGAGTTTGACTTTATAGGTGGTGAGGTTCTGCATTTTAATAAGCCTCTTCATTGGACTTCGTTCAGACTTGTTAAGAAGTTGAGAGGTCATATTCACCAACACTATGGTATTAAGAAGTTTAAGGTTGGTCATGCAGGTACTCTTGATCCTCTTGCTACTGGCGTGATGACCATTTGCACCGGTAAGGCTACTAAACTTATTGAGAGTTTGCAAGGCGAGGACAAAGAGTATATTGCAACTATTGCTTTGGGGGCTACTACGCCTTCGTTTGATTTGGAGACTGAGGTAGATGCTACCTTTGCTACTGAGCATATCACCCGCGAAATGGTTGAAGAGGTATTGGCCTCATTCGTTGGAAACATTGAACAGGTGCCTCCCATTTTTTCGGCTGTTAAGATTGATGGCGAGAGGGCTTATAAACTTGCTCGTAAGGGGGATGATGTGGAACTTAAAGCAAAGGTTATTCGTATTGATGCTATTGATCTTTTGGAGTTCTCGCAAAATGCTATTAGAATAAGGGTTGCTTGTGGTAAAGGTACCTACATTCGCTCCCTTGCCAGAGATATTGCTATTGCTCTGGATAGCGGAGGTCATCTTACTGAGTTGATTAGAACCCGTGTTGGAACAGTTAGATTAGAGGATTGTTTCTCGGTTGATCAGATTCCTGATATTGTGGAGAGAGGTATTGCTCCGAAGGATATAAACATTGTTAGAAAATAGGAAATTTTAAACTACATATAGATATGAAACTTTCAAAATTTAAATTCAAATTACCCGAGGAGTTGATTGCTCAATATCCTACAAATCATCGCGATGAGTCTCGTATGATGGTTCTTCACCGCAAAACTGGTGAGATTGAGCATCTTGTTTTTAAAGATATTATAAAGTTCTTTGATGAGGGAGACCTATTTGTTTTTAATGATACTCAAGTTTTCCCTGCTCGCCTTTATGGAAACAAAGAGAAGACTGGGGCACAAATTGAGGTGTTTCTGCTTAGAGAATTAAATAGGACTAATCGCCTTTGGGATGTACTGGTTGACCCTGCCCGAAAAATACGTATTGGTAATAAATTGTATTTTGGAGATGATGACTCGGTAGTGGCAGAGGTTATTGATAATACTACGTCTCGCGGTAGAACTCTTCGTTTTTTATATGACGGAGAACACGAGGAGTTTAAGAGTTCTCTTCTGGCTCTTGGTGAGACTCCGCTGCCTGAGTATATTAAACGCAAACCTGAGCCTGAAGATGCTGAGAGATACCAGACTATTTTTGCTAAAAACGAGGGGGCGGTTGTTGCTCCTGCTGCCGGTTTACACTTTAGCAGAGAGATGATGAAGAGATTGGAGATTAGAGGTATTGATACTGCTTTCTTAACTCTTCACATAGGTTTGGGAAGTTTTAAAGATATTGATGTTGAGGACTTGACAAAACATAAAATGGATTCAGAACCAATGATTATTACCGATGAGTTTGCTAAAACAGTTAATGCTGTTAAGGATGCTGAACGTAAGGTTTGTGTTATTGGTACTTCAACTATGCGTGCTATTGAGACTGCTGTTTGTACCGGAACTCACATTAACGAGTTTGAGGGTTGGACTAACAAATTTATTTTCCCTCCTTACGACTTCTCTATTGCTAACGCTATGCTTACAAACTTTCACCTTCCTCTATCGACAATGCTTATGATGACTGCTTCGTTTGGTGGTTACGACAACACTATGGCTGCATACCATGAGGCTGTTAAAGAGGAATATCGCTTTGGAGCATACGGTGATGCTATGTTGATTGTTGACTAATTTATTGGAGGAGAAGGGCGTGAGTGTTGTTTATCTGTCGTTAGGCTCAAATTTGGGTGATAGAGAGCACTTTATAGATTGTGCTATCTGCGAGATAGATAAACGAATAGGAGAGGTAACAAATATCTCAAGTAAATACGAAACTGAGCCTTGGGGTTTTATCTCTAAAAACAAGTTTATTAATGTGGCGGTGGAGGTTAAAACCCAACTCTCTGCATCTGAGGTTTCTGTTATTGTTCACAAAATTGAAGATGAATTAGGGAGAAAAAGAGATATTAACTCAACGGGGTATGAGGATAGGGTTATAGATATTGATATTCTGTTGTTTGATGATATTATCTCAAACGATGAGTTGTTAACGCTTCCTCATCCTAAAATGCACTTAAGAGAGTTTGTGATTGTTCCTCTACGTGAAATTGCTCCAGAAATTATTCACCCGGTATTAGGGATGGCTATTAAAAATATAAAATTATAATATATATGAAAGGGTTTAAACCATATCAACGCATACTCGGCTTTCTCAAAAAAAGATGCCCCGATAAGGTTTGGAAGAGTTTGGGAAGTGAAAGAACTAATGGTTTTATAGGTCTTATCCTATTCTTCTTAATCTTTGGTTTTGTCAGGATTATTTGGTGGGGAGGTAGCGACAATTTTGCATTCTATACTGGCTGGGACGGAGAGTATGATCCTGAGCCTATTATGGAGTTTGTTGATTTCTCGGATTACAACCAATGGATATCTCTTAGAACTGCTGACGGTGTAGAGTTCTTTAATAGATATGTTTATATGCAAAACATTGAGAGAGATAGAGAGTCTGTTATTATCCGTAGCGATGAGGGTAAATATTTAGGCGGTGTAAGAATTTTTCCCACCTGTGCTGGTAATAGAGAGATGATGATTATTCTCTTATTGATGCTTCTTATACCTGGTCCTACTAAACCTAAGATATGGTATATACCCACTGCTCTTATCCTTTTCTTTATTATAAACTGCTTTAGATTGTCAATTGTTAACTTGACTACTATGTGCGAAAATAAAGAGATATTTGTTGCCGCTCACGACTACTCCGGTATGGCAATGAGTGTATTTGTATTTTTTATCTGGCTATTCTGGGAAAAGAGATATGCTGAGAAATACAGAATTGAGTGCTGGAAAAGGGTTGATAAACTTGAAAAGCAGGCATAAAATTCCTAATTAAAAGTGATGGTAATATACTTAATTGGATATATGTGTTCGGGGAAAACAACTCTTGGCTCTCTGCTTAAAGAGATGGCAGGAGTGAAGTTTACCGACCTTGACCAATATATTGAAGAGAAAGAGGGATTATCGGTAAACGAGATTTTTGCTCAAAAGGGAGAATCTGCGTTTAGAGAGATGGAACGCAACACCCTACGTGAAGTTACCGAGAATATTGGTGGTGTTATTGCTACTGGTGGCGGTACTCCTTGCTTTTTTGACAATATGGAGTATATGAAAACCAATGGCAAGGTTATATATTTGAATTGCAGTAGAGGCGAGTTATTGGAACGATTGAAGATATATAAATCCACCAGACCTCTATTGAAGTATAAAAATGAAGACCAACTAAAAGAGTTTATAGAAAACTCTTTGCCAAAACGTGAACCTTTCTACAATAAAGCCAATATAATTATTGATGCTGATCCCCTCTCAACCAAAGAGGGAGCATTAAATACTGCCAAGAGGGTGCTTGAAATGATTTAATTCCTCACCCCACAACCCTTAAAGGAGTGATAATGGTTAAGGTAAACAATGAGGTTGTGAAGGTTATTTGTGAGTAGTTATTTATTTACTCATACATATAACAATTGTGAGCGAGAAGAGAAATCTTTTCGCTTTTTTTATATCTTATTTTTTTTAAGAGTTGAACTTTTAACACAATCTAATCTTTTAGAGTTGCTTTTTACTCTATTTTTTTATTACTTTGCATCCTTAATAAAGATTGACATTATTAAGTGATAAGCAAAACAGTTGTTGGCTTAATAATTATTTCAACTTGATTTTTAATAAAAACTGAATATTATGTCAGAAACAAGAGTAAAAAATGTAGAGAAGGTGGTTGTCCGTTTCTCGGGAGACTCGGGAGATGGTATGCAACTTGCAGGAAACATCCTCTCTAATATTTCTGCCGCAATTGGTAACGAAATATCTACATTCCCCGACTATCCTGCCGAAATTAGAGCACCTCAAGGAACTCTTGGTGGTGTATCTGGTTTTCAAGTACACATTGGTAACGGTGTTCACACACCCGGTGATAAAGCTGATGTTTTAGTGGCTATGAACCCTGCCGCTCTTAAAACTAACTTTAAGTTTTTAAAGAGCGATGGTATTGTTATTTATGACACTGATTCTTTCGCTAAAAGCGATTTAGATAAGGCTGCTTTTACTACCGATGATCCTTTCGCTGAGATTGGTGCAGCGGCAACTGTACAGATTGTTCCTGTTGCTCTATCTTCGATGGTTGCTGCCTCTCTTGCCGATAGTGGTATGGATAATAAATCTATTATGAGATGCAAAAATATGTTTGCTCTCGGTTTGATTTGCTGGTTATTTGACCGTCCTATTGAGCAAGCTTCAAAACTTCTTACAAATAAATTTGGCAAGAAACCTACCATTCTTGAGGCTAACCTAAAGGTTTTGACCGCTGGTTATGATTATGGTAATAATATACATGCTTCGGTATCGACATACCGCATTGAGAGCAAATCTCAAAAACCTGGTATCTATACCGACATTAATGGTAATCGTGCTACTGCTCTTGGCTTAATCATGGCTTCGGAGAAATCGGGACTTCCCCTATTCTTGGGTAGTTATCCTATTACTCCTGCTACCGATATTTTGCACGAACTTGCTAAACGTAAAGATTTGGGTGTTAAGGTTGTTCAGGCAGAGGATGAGATTGCCGGTGTTTGTACTGCAATAGGTGCTTCGTTTGCCGGTAATTTGGCTGCTACTTCTACTTCGGGTCCCGGTTTGGCTTTGAAGAGCGAGGCTATTGGTTTGGCTGTTATGGCAGAAATCCCATTGGTGGTTATTGATGTTCAACGTGGTGGTCCTTCAACAGGACTACCTACCAAAACTGAGCAGACAGACTTGCTTCAGGCTCTTTATGGTCGTAACGGAGAGTCTCCTGCGGTAGTTCTTGCAGCATCTACACCAACAGATTGCTTTGATATGGCTTTCAACGCTGCCAAGATTGCAGTGGAGCATATGACTCCAGTTATTCTATTAACAGATGCCTTTATTGCAAACGGTTCGGCTGCATGGCGTATTCCTGAGGATAACGACTTCCCCGAAATCAAACCTAACTATGTTAAACCTGAAATGTTAGAGGAGGGTTGGAAACCTTATAAACGTGACGCAGAATCTTTTGTTCGCTACTGGGCTATACCCGGTATGGAGGGATTTATGCACCGTTTAGGCGGTTTGGAGAAAGATGCCAGCACAAGTGCTATTTCAACTGACCCTGCTAATCACCAAAAGATGGTTGATATTCGTAAAAACAAGATAGAGTATATTGCTAATTGCATTGAGCCTCTTAAAGTTGAGGGCGATGAGAGTGCCGATACTTTGGTTATTGGTTGGGGTGGTACTTACGGACACCTTGTTACCGCAGTTGAGGAGTTGAACGCTATGGGTAAAAAAACGGCTCTTGCTCACTTCCGCTACATTAACCCTCTTCCTGCTAATACTGAAGAGGTTATCAAGAGATACAAAAACGTGGTGGTATGCGAGTTGAATAATGGACAATTTGCTACTCACCTTGTTTCAAAAATAGAGGGATTACAAGTTAAGAAATTTAATAAAGTACAAGGTCAGCCTTTTATGGTTGAAGAACTTGTTGATTTTCTTAAAAACTTATAGGAGGATATAACTATGGAATATACAGCAAAAGATTTTAAGAGCGACCAATATGTGCGTTGGTGTCCCGGTTGTGGCGACCACGCTGTGGTAAATACTCTACAAAAGGCAATGGCAGAGGTGGGTATTCCTCCTCACAAAATTGCAGTAATATCGGGAATTGGTTGTTCTTCACGCCTTCCCTACTATATGGGCACTTATGGCTTTCATACTATTCACGGACGCTCCGGTGCTATTGCTACTGGTGTTAAGACTGCAAATCCCGATTTGACAGTTTGGCAAATTACCGGTGATGGTGACTGTCTTGCTATTGGTGGTAACCACTTTATTCACGAAATTCGCCGTAATGTTAACCTTAATATTATTCTTTTGAATAACAAGATATATGGTTTGACTAAGGGACAATACTCTCCTACAAGTAACAGAGGTGCGGTAACTAAATCTTCGCCCTACGGAACTGTTGAAGATCCTTTTATCCCTGCTGAACTTACTTTTGGTGCAAGAGGAAACTTCTTTGCTCGTACTATTGATGTTGATCTTGTTACCGCAAAAGAGGTTATGGTTGCAGCAGCTAAACATAAGGGTGCTTCGGTTGTTGAAGTTTTACAAAACTGTGTGATTTTTAATGACCAAATTCACAAACATGTTGCCGACAAAGAGTTTAGAGCTGAACGCACTATTCACCTTAAACATGGTGAGAAGATGTTGTTTGGTAAGAATATGGATAAAGGTTTGGTTCTTGATGGTCTTAACTTAAAGGTTGTGACAATTGGTGAGAATGGTGTTACTTTAGATGACATTTTAGTTCACGATGAGACTACTCAAGACAACTTCTTGCATCTTCGACTTGCAATGATGGATGGTCACGAACTTCCTCTTGCAGTGGGTGTTATCCGCTCGGCAGAGGCTCCTTGCTATGACGAAGAGGTTAAACGTCAAATGGAGGAGATTAGAGATAAGAAACCCGGTAAAACTCTACGCAACCTTCTTCTTAGCGAAGAGACTTGGGAGGTTAAATAGATACTTTTTACAGATATTTTTAGAGAAGGGGTACTCGGGTACCTCTTCTCTTTTTTTATCCCCATCTTAGGATAAAAATAATTGCGAAAATATATTGCTTTCTCCCTCTTTTATAAATGGTTAAAAATTATTATATTTGAAAATTGAAAATTTTATCTTTTTTCATTAATGGATGCGATAGGTGAAAACAATAAAGGACAGAGTATCAGTGCGTTCTATATGAAGGATACTTCGTTTGCAAATCTTATGCAAAAACGTGTTTTCAATGTTTTGCTGATTGCAAGCAGATATGATGCCTTTATATTGGAAGAGGATGGACGTATTGAGGAGCATATATTTATGGAATATATGTCTCTTAACTTGACTTCTCCTCCTCGCGTTACAGAGGCTTATACCTTTGAGCAGGCAGAGAAAGAGTTGCAGGAAAAGAACTACGATCTTATTATTGTTATGCCTGCTATGCAGGATGCCAACGTATTCAAAAAGATTAAACGCTTAAAAAAGAGCCACCAGAATATTCCGTTAGTTCTTTTAACTCCATTCTCTCACGAGGTTTCCCGCAGATTGGCAAAAGAGGATTTGAGTGCTGTTGATTACACTTTCAGTTGGCTTGGTAATGCCGACCTTCTTCTTGCTATTGTTAAGTTGATGGAGGACAATATGAATCTTGAAGAGGATGTTGCTTCGGTTGGCGTACAGGTTATTATTGTTGTTGAAGACTCTATACGTTTCTACTCTTCAATTCTACCTATCCTCTACAAAGTGGTCCTTAAACAGTCTCAGATATTCTCGACCGAGGCTCTTAACCGACACGAACAGATGCTACGTATGCGAGGCAGACCAAAGATTGTTTTGGCTCGTACATACGAAGAGGCTGTTGAGATATACGACAAATACAGTAGCAATGTTCTGGGCGTTGTTACAGATGTTTCGTTTACCCGTAATGGAGAAAAGGATAGTAAAGCAGGTTTGAAGTTTTGCGAGTACCTGAGATGCCATAATGAAGATCTGCCTATTATTATTGACTCATCAGATATTGAGAATAGCGAAGCAGCAGCAAAATATAATGCTGCGTTCCTATACAAAAACTCTAAAACCTTACCTGTTGACTTAAAATATGCCGTTTTAAGGAACTTTGGATATGGTGACTTTGAGTTTATTCGCCCCATTACCGGCGAGGTGGTTGCTACGGTTAAAGACCTTAAGGATTTACAGGACCAGATTTTTGATATTCCTGATGAGTCGGTACTTTATCACGCAAGCCGTAACCATATTTCAAGTTGGTTATACTCTCGTGCTATGTTCCCTCTTGCCGAACTCTTGCGACAAAAGACTGTACGTTCGTGCGATAATGCCGACGAGATTAAGAATATTATCTTTGAGGCTATTGTTGAATATCGTAAAATGAAGAATAGCGGTGTTGTTGCTATCTTTGAACGTACTCGCTTTGATAAATACTCAAACTTTGCTCGTATTGGACAAGGCTCTTTGGGCGGTAAAGGCAGAGGTTTGGCTTTTGTTGATGCTATTATAAAACGCCACCCCGAACTTGCTAATTGCGACGGCGTCAGGGTTGCTGTTCCAAAGACTGTTGTTTTGAGTACAGACATATTCGATGAGTTTATGGAGGAGAACTTCCTATACTCGGTTGCTCTGAGTGATATTCCTGATGAGGAGATATTGGAACACTTCTTAAAGGCTAAACTCCCCGAACACCTTGATAATGACTTTTTAGCTCTATTTGATGTTATTGAAAATCCTATTGCTGTTCGATCTTCGAGCCTTTTGGAGGACTCTCATTACCAACCCTTTGCCGGTATCTATTCTACTTATATGATTCCATATAATGAGGATAAAATGGTAATGCTGAATATGCTAAAAGATGCTATTAAGGGTGTGTATGCTTCGGTATATTACTCCGATAGTAAAGCTTATATGGAGGCTACTTCAAATATTATTGACCAAGAGAAGATGGCTATTATTCTTCAAGAGGTGGTGGGCACAATGTATGATAAGCGTTTCTATCCTTCGTTCTCGGGTGTTGGTCGTTCGCTTAACTACTACCCCATTAACGACGAGAAACCTGAAGATGGCGTTGTTGATGTTGCTGTGGGGTTGGGTAAATATATTGTTGATGGTGGCAGAAGTTTACGCTTCTCGCCTAAGCATCCTAACTCTATTTTACAAACCAGTACAATGGAGATGGCCTTGAGTGATACTCAAACTCGTTTCTACGCTCTTGATATGGAGAAGAGAGATAAATCGTTCTCTATTGATGATGGGTTTAATATTCAGAAACTATCTATTGCCGATGCCGATAGCGATAAGGCTCTATATGGTATGGTATCGACATACGATTATATGGACCAAGT
The DNA here is from genome assembly GCA_017521245.1 of Bacteroidales bacterium. NCBI lineage: Bacteria > Pseudomonadati > Bacteroidota > Bacteroidia > Bacteroidales > Bacteroidales bacterium. The sequence goes on along the minus strand of JAFXDI010000009.1, from coordinate 104,857 downwards.
TATTCGTGATGGATATTACGATGAAGGTCGAAAGGTTGTTACCTTTGCCAACATTCTAAAACACGATATGTTCCCCCTCGCTAAAATCTTAAGCATGATGCTTACCTATGGCAAGGATGAGATGGGACGCCCTGTTGAGATTGAGTTTGCCGGTAATCTAAAGGGTGGAGAGAACAATAATGGCGAGGTTTATTGGTTGCAAATACGCCCCATTGTTGATATGAAGGAGATGCGTGAGGATGAGATTGATAATGTCAGGGATGAGGATATTCTGATAAAGAGTACCTCGGCATTAGGCCATGGCGTTGATGAGGGGGTAAGACATGTTGTTTATGTTAAAGACAACGTGTTTGGGTATTTTGCTAACTCTTATATTGCTCGCGAGATTGAGAAGATTAATAAAAAATTCCTTGAGGAGAAGATGAACTATGTTTTAGTTGGACCCGGCAGATGGGGCTCAAGTGATACGGCTCTTGGTATTCCCATTAAGTGGCCTCATATTTCGGCTGCAAAGGCTATTGTTGAGACTGCTATTAAAGATTTTTGGATTGAGCCAAGTCAGGGAACTCACTTCTTCCAGAACCTTACTTCGTTTGGAGTTGGATACTTTACAATAGATCCATCGAGTTGCGAGTGTAAATATGACAAAAGGTTCTTGGATTCTCTTCCCGCTCAACACGAGAGTGAATATATTAGAGTGGTTGAACTATCGGCTCCTCTTGTTATTAAGATAAACGGAAAGAAAAATGTTGGTATTATTATAAAACCACATACAGAAGAGTAACATAAAACAATATATAATTTTTTATTATAATGAAACTAAACTTCAAGAAATCACTACTTTCAATATTTTCATCGGATCAGGGGACTCAAAACTCAACTGAGAAACCTGCTCACAAGAATATTAAAGAGGTTACTCCTAACAACGATTTTGATAAAGCGATTAGCGAGGTGGATATTCCTGATGCTATTTTGGAGCAGATTACTGATATTGTAAACAAACCTCTCCCCGAAGTTATTCTCAAAACAATAGACCGAGAGGCTGAGAAGCTGGAGATTAAGGAGAGTTTACGCCCTACATTCTGCGAATATATCAAATACCTGCTCTTGAAAGCCGAAAAAAGCGATGGTTCTCCTCTCTTTATTGAGGGCGATGATAATATGGATCTTGTTGTTGAACTTGAAGAGAAACTTAAACTTGCTTCGCAACGCGAGGAGGACTACAAAAACAGATATTTGAGTGCAGAGCGTCAGAAACGTGCCTTAAACGATAAGGTTAGAGATCTTGAAGAGAAGTTTGCAAAGGTGGAGAAAGATTTTGCCAAATCGGAGAATGCTCGTATTGAATCAAATAATAATCTTCGCCAAATAACTAAAACAAAAAATCAACTTGAAGAGAGCAATGAGCAACTTAAATTGGAGGTTGAACATTACAAACAGTTAGAGGTTAACAACAATCTAATGGGACAAAGCGAAGGATTCTCAGAGAGTGAATTTATTGAGTCGCTTAAGAATAAAATTATTGCTCTTGAAACCGAGAACGGAGAGATGGAGCAACGCCTTTTGGCAAGTGATGACCACATAAAAGAGGTGGTTGAGTCGTTTGAGACTACTCTACACGTGAAGGAGGAACTTGTTCTTCAAGCGGTTGAAAGAGAGAAGACTTTACAGGCTCGTATTGAGGCACTTCAAGAGTCGCTTAATAGCAAAGAGGAGATTCCTGAAGGTGGAGATGAGGTTCTTACTCAAAGATTGATAGAGGTTACAAGAAAATATCAGGCTCTTCAATCGGAGTTAACTCAATATAAGGATAAAATTTATGAGGAGTCGGAGGGAGAATTACATAAACAGATTGAACAACTCAACGCCGACCTTGCTCTTACAAAACTGAAACTCGAAGAGGCTGAGAATAATAACAATATGCCATCGGATAACTTAGTTAGCCAAATGAGAGACCTAAGAGAGAAACTTGAGATGGCAGATAATAAAACTTCGGAACTTCAAATAAAATTGAACGAGGCAGTCAAAGAGATTGAGAATAAAGATAAGGAGATTGAAAACCTTAAAAAATTCCCTGAAGGGACTAACGATAAGGTTGAGGAACTTAGTGCCGAGATAACTGAACTTAAAATTGAACTTCAGAACAAAGAGAACATCATTACCGAAGCCAATGAGAAGATTGAGAAGATACAGGTTAAACGCGAAAGGATTGCCGAGAACAAAAAGGCTGCAAAACAGATAGAGGAACTTACCGAAAAACTTAAAGAGGAGGAGAAGAAGAGCGAGAAGGCACGAAAAGATGCTGAGATTGCAAGAATGAATGTTGTTGCTCTGACTAACGAAGTTGAGAAGTTACGTAACTCTATGCCTAAGAAAGATGAAGGTCTGTTTGATTTTGTTGAGGACGACTGGATGGTTGTGATGGAGCCTGAGACTGAGGAGGAGATTAGAGAGAGAACTAAACGTGAACGCGAAAAGGAGCAGAAATCAGAGGAGGAGAAGAGCGCTATTGATATTCCTTTTGAAGATCCTGCCCAAATGAAATTGTGGGATTAGGATTGTTCCTTTATCGATTTGTTTTATATTAACTCACTTTGAACTATGAAAGAGATTTCGGTTGATAACCTTAACGAGAATATTATCAATCTTATTGGTAAAGACTGGACCTTAATTACTGCCGGTAATATTGACAAATACAACACTATGACTGCAAGCTGGGGTTGTATGGGTTTCTTGTGGGGTAAGCCCGTTGTTACAATTTTTATAAGACCTCAACGCTATACTTTTGAGTTTATTGAGGAGAGTGAAGTATTTACTCTTTCGTTCTTTAACGAGGGGTACCGAAAGGCTCTCACGTTGTGCGGTACTAAATCGGGCAGAGATACCGACAAAGCAAAGGAGGCCGGTATTACTCCATACGCTCCTGCTGAGGGATGCGTTGCTTTTGAGGAGGCTCGTCTGGTTTTTAAATGCCGTAAGTTATATAAATCTCTACTAACCGAGGAGTGTTTTATTGATAAATCAATTCTCCCCAAATGGTATAAAGATGGCGACCTCCACTATATGTACGTTGCCGAGATTGAAAATATTTGGGAGGAGTAAGAGTTGGAAATCTCTAGGATTAATAAGATTACTAGGGTGACTAAGATAACGATGTTTTATTATTAACTTAAAGCCGATAACTGACTACTGCTTCATTGCCGAATAGATGGCACAGGCTCCAAAGGTCATATAGGTGTAACGGCAATTTGTCATACCTACTCCACTCATAATATCGGTCATTGCTTTGCCTTGTGGTACTACCGCTACTGATTTACGCAGGTAGTCGTATGCACTTCGCTCGCCTGTTATTATCTTGCCTAATGTAGGTATAAAGAGTTTTGTATATATCTTATAAAAGAACTTGTAGAATTTGTTTTCGGGGACTGAAAGTTCTAATATAACTAATGTCCCTGAGGGTTTTAATACTCGGTTTATCTCCGATATTCCTCGCTCTATATCCTCTACATTGCGTATTCCAAAGGAGATTGTTACGGCATCGAAACTGTTGTCTTCAAAGGGGAGCGAGATACAGTCGCCGAGCGAGAACTCTATCTCACTTGCTAAGCCTAAATCAAGAACCTTTTTTCGGGCAACCTCTAACATTCCCTCTGATATGTCGCATCCTGTTACCTTGCATGGCGATAGCATTGAGTGTATCTTTATTGCCATATCGCCTGTTCCTGTTGCTATATCGAGGATAGTTGCAGGGGATTGCGGTTTTAGGATTGATATCGCCTTACGTCGCCAACGTTTGTCTTGTCCGAGAGATATTAGTCGGTTCATAATGTCATATCGCGATGCAATGGCATTAAACATCTTTGCTATCTGCATCCCTTTCTTTTCGCCACTATTGTATGGTGTTAACTTCTCTACTCTCTTTTGCGACATAATTAGTTGTTCGTTTGGGAATATAATTTAAAGAGTGAGAGGTTTTACCTCCCACTCTCCTTTTGTATTGTCTGTTATTTACGCTCTTTTAGGTAAGCTGTGATATTCTTCTCGATACGAGCGTTTATATCATCACTCTCGGTGCGAGTGAACTTCTCGCCTGTTATATGCTCATAAAGTTCAATGTAACGCTCTGAAACGCTATTTACGTACTCTTCGGTCATCTCGGGTACTGTTTGTCCCTCTTTGCCCATAAATCCATTCTCAATCAGCCATTGACGTACAAACTCTTTTGATAGTTGTTTTTGTGGCTCGCCTTTTTCAAAACGCTCTTCGTATCCTTCGGCATAGAAGTAACGTGATGAGTCGGGTGTGTGAATCTCATCTATCAGATATACTTTACCATCGCGTTTACCAAACTCATATTTTGTATCTACAAGTATTAAGCCTTTCTCTTTTGCTATTTGTGTTCCTCTCTCAAATAGTGCATAGGTGTATTTCTCCATCAACTCATAGTCCTCTTTGCTTACTATGCCTTGCGAGATTATCTCCTCTTTTGAGATATTTTCATCGTGTCCTTCATCTGCTTTAGTGGTTGGAGTGATAATTGGTGTGGGGAATTTTTCGTTCTCTCTCATTCCCTCCGGTAGTTTTACTCCGCATATCTCACGACATCCTGCTGCATACTCTCTCCATGCACTTCCGGTTAAGTATCCGCGAATAATCATCTCTACTCTGAAACCCTCGCATTGTAATCCTACGGTTACCATTGGATCGGGTGTTGCAAGTTTCCAGTTGGGTACTATATCTGATGTTGCATCCAAGAATTTTGCTGCTATTTTGTTTAGAACTTCTCCTTTAAAGGGTATTCCTTTTGGTAGTATTACATCGAATGCTGATATACGGTCGGTTGCTACCATTATCAACAACTCATCGTTAATGTTATAAACATCACGTACTTTTCCATGATATACACTCTTTTGTCCTTCGAACTCAAAATCGGTTCTTACTAAAGCCTTTTCCATTGTCTTTATATGTTTTTATTAATTATCTTTTTTATCCTTCTTCTCTCGTTTATCTTTTTGCTTTTTGTCGTATGCCTCGTATGCCTCAACAATTGCTTGTACCAACCTGTGTCGCACAATATCGCTCTTGTCAAATCGGACATATCCTATGCCCTTTATATCTCGCAATATATCTATTGCCTGCACCAATCCCGATGTTTGACTTGAAGGGAGGTCAATCTGACTCATATCGCCTGTTATTACCATCTTGGCGTTACTTCCCAAACGTGTCAGAAACATCTTTATTTGGGGAACTGTTGTGTTTTGTGCTTCGTCTAATATAACTACTGCATCGTTTAGCGTTCTACCACGCATAAAGGCAAGTGGTGCTATTTGAATTGTGTTATTCTCCATCATCTCGCGGAGTTTAACAGCGGGTATCATATCTTGCAGGGCATCATACAAGGGTTGTAGATAGGGATCTATTTTCTCCTTCATATCTCCGGGGAGGAATCCGAGTTTCTCTCCTGCCTCTACCGCCGGGCGACTTAATATTATCTTTCTTACCTCCTTGTTTTTTAATGCACGAACAGCAAGTGCTATGGCAACGTATGTTTTTCCTGTTCCTGCAGGGCCAAGCGCAAAGACTAAATCGTTCTTCTCAAAACACTTTACCAGCTTCTGTTGGTTTTCGGTTCGCCCTACAATCTGCTTTCCGTTTATGCCATGTATTATAAGATGCTCTTGCTTTATTTCAAGTGGTGTTCCGCCATTTACTATTGCTCCTATTATTGTTCCGTCTAAACGGTTATACTCTGAGCAATACTTTATTATTAATGATATGCTCTTTTCGAACTGAATAATATCTTTCTCCTCTCCTATTACCTTCATAACATTGCCTCGTGCTATGATATGCAGTTTGGGGTACAGAGTTTTAATGAAGTGTAAATTGTCGTTGTTTGTCCCATAAAAGACAACCGGATCAACATCTTCTATTATTATGTTCTTCTCTATCATTATATAATATCGGGATTGCTGTTTTTTACGTAAACAAAGATAGATACTTTTATATAAAATCTCAATTTTTTGAGGATAAAAAAAAGAGATTGTGCACAATCTCTTTTCGTTATATTGTATTCTTGGTTTTTATCTTACTCTTATGACACTTCCTACTCGTAATATCTTATTTGATTTTATGCCATTTAAGCGACACAACTGTGTAACTGTTGTGCGATATTTTCGGGCTATTGTTGATAACGACTCGCCCGATTTTATACGGTGTGTTGCATAACTATTAACCGCACTGTTTTGTTGTTTCTTTTTATAGAACATATAGGTGTCGGTATGTGCAACTTGATTTTTGAAGTCGAAAATCTCAGCAGGGTTTATTGTCATTCCCATCAACTTGGTTTCAAAGTGTAGGTGAGGTCCTGTTGAACGTCCTGTGTTTCCGCCTAATGCGATTGGCTCTCCTGCTTTAACTATTTGATTGGGTTTTACAAGTATTCTTGACAGGTGACCATATACGGTCTCTAACCCGTTAATATGGCGTATTTTTACATAATATCCGTATCCTCTTGCCTGATATGCTGTGGTGCTTATCTTTCCTGTAAATGCTGCACGTACTGTATCGCCTACATAGAGTTTTAGGTCTATTCCTTTGTGCATTCGTCCCCATCGCCATCCGTATGCCGATGTTACATGCCCGGGTACCGGGATGCAGTGATCTTTTACATCTATTGCAAAGGTATCTTTGGGGTTCTTGGTTGAGTATGTCTCTAACCATTGTTCATCCCAACCATCTGCCATCATTGCATCTAAATCACTCTCCTTATTAAGTAGTTGATTTAATACAAGTGATGAATCCACAACATTCATTATTTGTGGTATCAGTTTATTATAAGCAATAAGATTTTGTTGCATTAAAGCATGATGCTCTTGTGCATTAAGGCGTGTTGGTTGTGCATATGACAAGCCAACGTGCATTACCGCAACAATTAGAATAAGCATCACTATTTTTACGCTTTTTATCATCTTTAATCTTTGCTTATATTAGTTATTTTAGTAAATATTTTCCCAAAATCGCACCAAAGGTAAGCATTTTCTTTTGATTATTAGCAAGTTGCGATAAAAAAATTTGTCAAATAATTTTAAAAGTTACTGCAATTATTAATGTATACGCTTGAATATTAGATATTTACAGGGAAATATGTTTAAAAACATAAAAATAAAGGAGACCAATTTTATTTGATCTCCTTTGATAACTATATGTTTTTATAGTATTAGTATGAACGTGCAAATAGAACTCGGCGTGCTGATGGTTTGCCTGTTACCATACATACTCCCGGTGTTGCCTCCATATCCTCTGGGATACAACGGATTGTTGCTTTTGTCTCCTCTTTGATAAGAGCCTCTGTCTCTGCTGTTCCATCCCAGTGAGCATATATAAATCCGCCTTTCTCTATCTCCTCTTTAAACTCTTCGTATGTGTTAACCTCACGAATACTTGCATCGCGGAATTTACGTGCTTTCTCAAAGATGTTGTTTTGAATATCTTCGAGTAGTTGCTCTACGTACTCTACAATACCATCGCAAGTGCGAGTCTCTTTTTCGAGAGTATCTCTACGCATAACCTCTATGGTATTATTTTCTAGGTCCCTGCCTCCCATTACCAAACGAACAGGTACTCCCTTCAACTCATAGTCGGCAAATTTAAATCCCGGACGTTTGTTGTCAGTGTTATCATATTTTACTGATATTCCTTTTGCTTTTAGTGCCGAAACAATTCCTTCAACTTTTGCATCAATTTGAGCAAGTTGCTCCTCGCCTCGATAGATAGGAACAATTACTACTTGTATAGGTGCCAATTTTGGAGGTAACACAAGTCCGTTGTCATCAGAGTGCGACATTATTAATGCTCCCATCAAACGTGTTGATACTCCCCATGATGTTGCCCAAACGTATGAAAGAGAGTTGTCTTTATCTAAGAATTGAACCTCGAATGCTTTTGCAAAGTTTTGTCCAAGGAAGTGTGATGTTCCCGATTGCAATGCTTTACCATCCTGCATCAATGCCTCAATAGTGTATGTATTTACTGCTCCTGCAAATTTCTCGCTCTCCGATTTTACTCCTTTTATTACCGGCATAGCCATATACTTTTCAGCAAATGTAGAATATACATTCAACATTTTTACTGCCTCTGCCTCTGCTTCATCTTTTGTTGCGTGCGCAGTGTGTCCCTCTTGCCACAAGAACTCGGCTGTACGAAGGAACAAGCGAGTACGCATCTCCCAACGCATTACGTTTGCCCATTGGTTACAAAGAATTGGAAGGTCGCGATATGATTGTATCCAGTTTTTATATGTGTTCCATATAATTGTCTCTGATGTGGGGCGAATTATCAACTCCTCCTCCAATTTTGCAGCAGGATCGACTGTTACGCCTTGTCCGTTATCAGAGTTTTTCAGGCGATAGTGAGTTACAACGGCACACTCTTTTGCAAATCCCTCAACGTGTTCTGCCTCTTTGCTTAAGAATGATTTGGGGATTAACAATGGGAAATATGCATTTACGTGACCTGTCTCTTTGAACATATCATCCAATTGACGTTGCATCTTCTCCCATATTGCGTATCCGTAAGGTTTGATAACCATACAACCACGCACTGCAGATTGCTCTGCCAAGTCGGCTTTAACAACAAGTTCGTTGTACCATTGCGAATAGTTCTCGCCTCTTTTTGTAAGATTTTTAAGTTCTGCCATAATTATATAGTCTGTTTCTTTTTCGTGCTTTTATTACAATGCACAAAATTACAACAATCTGCTCATATTACAAACAAGGAGCGGAAAGATATTTTCTCTCCGCTCCCAATATTGATATGTTTTTGTGTTTCTACTTTTTAATCAATACAAATTTTATCTCTTTTGCATTAACTATCTGCTCATGTGTTAGTTTTCTTCCGCTTATCTTTTTGCCGTCAATCTTTATGCAACTGATTGTATTGGCATCGGGCGAACACTTTTCGGTTGTGATAACTACTTTGTTGTTTTTGTAATATGTGGTATCCAATGTGAGTGTTATCTTATCGAATGTTGGTGCAACAGCAGTATATTCTGCTTTTGCAGGACAATCGGGGTAGAATCCCATCATATTGAATACTGCCCACGCCGACATTGTTCCTGTGTCATCGTTGCCCGGTATTCCGTCAGGGGTGTTGGTGAAGTGCTCGGCAAGGAGTCGTTTTACCTCTTTGTCTGTTCTCCACTCTTCGCCTTTGAATGCCGAGAAGATATAGGGGTATGCGATGTTTGGCTCGTTTGCCGGATCGTATAGTTTTTCATCAAATACCATCTGCAATTTGTTTACAAATTTCTTTTTGCCTCCCATCAATTTTGATAGTCCTGCTATATCGTGTGGTACATAGAAGGTGTAGTTCCATGCTGTTCCTTCGTGAAAACCGGGTGAAGGCTCAAAATTCTCTCCCTGTTTTGGATTGAAGGGTGTGAGGAATTTGCCATCGGCTGTTATGGGACGTAGTGTTCCAAACTCTTTGCAATAGTATTTTTTGTATCCTAATGAGCGGTTGTAGTAGTACTCTGCATCCTCTTTTTTACCTAAATCTTTTGCAAGTTGCGATAGTGCATAGTCTGCTACATAGTATTCCAATGAGCGTGATACTGAGTTGTCGCCCGAAAGGTCGGCTGCAAAGATTCCGAATGGGATATACCCTTTTTCGTTATAGGGATCGCAGTCGGGACGCAATGGGTTATCTTTTCCCGGTGTGGTTGCCGATTTTATCATTGCTTCGTATGCACTCTCTATATCAAAATCTTTTAATCCTCGTAGCCATGTATCTACTATTACCGGTATTGCCGGATCGCCTGACATTACGTATGTTTCGCGTCCGTACAACTCCCATCGTGGTAACCATCCACTCTCTTTATACATATCTACCATACTGCGTACCATATCTAATTGTCGCTCGGGATAGAGCAACGATTGTAGTTGGTGTACGTTACGGAAGGTATCCCATAATGAGAATACTGTATAACGGTTTGTTGTGGTTTTCAGATTCTCGCCACTCTCCATTGCCGGATACTCTCCATTTACATCTTGCAAGATGTTGGGGTGTATCAATGAGTGGTAAAGGGCTGTATAAAAGACTGTTTTTTGGTCTTCTGTTCCGCCCTCAACGGTGGCTGTTGACAGATAGTTGTTCCATGTGTTGTAGGCATCGGTACGCACTTTGTCAAAGTTGAAACCTTGTTGCTCGGCATCGAGATTCTCTCGTGCATTCTCGCAACTTACAAACGAAATTCCTATTTGAACTTCGATTTGCTCTCCTTCGGTTGTGTTGAATATGTACCAGTTTCCTATATCATCACCCGACATTACGCGTGAGTATTTGGGATATAGTTTGTACTTTCCGTTATCTACGTCCCACTCTCCCTCAACGCCTGTTTTGTTGCGTTGCATCTTCCAAAAGCCGTAACTCTCAGGGGCTTTGCTTACTCGCATTACAAAGTATATTGGAAAGACTGCTTGGGGTGTGTAACAGAATGTTCCCATTAGTTTGCTTCCCTCAATCTCTGTTGCACTTACTCGGCGAACTGTTGCTCCCGACTCGTTTGTTAGTCCTTCGCCCAAGTTCATAAGTATGTTACTTTGTCCCGCAGGGAAGGTAAATCGCGCTATGCTTGTTCGGGGTGTTGCCGATACTTCGCATTTTATACCATACTTGGTTAACTCGTTTGAGTAGTAACCTGGTGTGGCTTGTTCGTTTTTGTAAGCACTGCCATACTCTTTGTAATCAACTATAAGATCGCCTGTTGTTGGCATTAACAATAGTGAGCCTAACTCAGGACATCCTACTCCACTCAAATTTACATGCGAAAAGCCTGTAAAGAATGAGTTGTGGTATTCGTATGGTGTTGACCACCAACGAGCATCTTTGTCGTATTTATTATCGGCTGAACCCATTACATTGAAGGGGACAACAGACATAAATCCTCCGGGTGAAACTGCTCCGGGATTGGTTGTTCCAAAGTTGGTTGTTCCGATAAATGGATTTACATAATCGGCGGCAGTTTTAGCCTCTACGGCTGCCGATGCTAAAAGCATCATGGCAGCACACAGATAACTATATATTTTCATACCTTATTTATATATTATAGTATGTTTGTTTTTTTAACGAATTCTATTACCTCGCTGATTTTTCCGAATGCCATTCCTGTTACTGTGTCGGCACATCCGTAATATACTGCTACTTGGTCTTTCTCTTTGTCAAAGAGTGCTGCACATGGGAATACTACGTTAGGTACATCGCCTTGTGTTTCGTATGGTGCTGCTGGTGCCAAGATGTAATCTCTTGTACGATACAACACTTTTGTTGGATCCTCTTTGTCAAGGATTGCTGCTCCCATTGAGTAACGGAATCCGTTACATGTTGTGATTACTCCGTGATAGAACATCAACCATCCTTCATCTGTTAAGAAGGGTACTGAGCCTGCTCCTATTTTTGTACATTGCCATGCACTCTCAGGGAATGGTGTTACTTTCATTACACATCGATGCTCGCCCCAGTATTTCATATCGGGTGAGAAACTGATATATATATCTCCAAATGGTGTGTGTCCGTTATCACTTGGACGGCTTAACATTGCATATTTGCCATTGATTTTTTGTGGGAACAATACTCCGTTACGGTTGAATGGCAAGAATGCGTTTTCGCATTGATAGAACTCTTTGAAGTCGAATGTATATCCGATTCCGATTGTTGGCCCATGGTATCCGTTACACCATGTAATCCAATATCTGTCTTCAATCCAAGTTACGCGTGGATCGTATTTGTACTCCGACTCAATCATTTCAGTGTTTCCGGCTTTGAACTTGATTGGTTCGTGGTTTATCTCCCAGTTGATTCCGTCTTTACTGAATCCTGCAAAGATGTTCATTTGAACTGCTTTGTTATCGCAACGGAATACTCCTGCAAATCCATCTCCGTAAGGTACTACGGCACTATTGAATATACTGTTTGATGAGGGTATGTGGTAACGATCAATTACCGGATTTTTTGAATATCTCCACATCACATCTTTACATCCTTCGGGACGATCTTCCCATGGCATTTCTACTTTTCCCATAATGATTTTTTATTTATAAGTTAATAATTTATTCTGTTATATTATCTATTATTCTTCTACTTTCTCTGGTTCTTTATCGGGGTGTGTGAATGGTACAAACCATGCTAATAAGAATGCTGGTATTGATACTAACAATGCGATAAAGAAGAATTTCTCATATCCTACTTGCTCGTATATCCATCCGCTGACCATTCCCGGTATCATAAATCCAAGATTCATAATTCCCGATGCAAAGGCATAGTGTGCCATTGTGTGTTTTCCGGGTGCTACTTGTTGCATCATAAATAGTGTCAATCCAACAAATCCAAATCCGTAGCAGAAGTACTCTAATACTAATCCGCTTCCTATTATATATATGTTCTCGGGTTGTAACAGGGCAAATATGTAATATATTACAAATGGAATATTAAAGATACATACTAATGAGAATAGTACTTTTCTTAATCCAAATGCTGCTATATAGTATCCTCCTGCTATTGAGCCTATGATAAAGGCGATTGTTCCGAGTGTTCCGTAAATCAATCCTATTGATTCGTTGCTCATTCCCAATCCTCCATCTGCTATTGATGCTTTTAGGAACAATGGTACCATTTTAACTGCAAAGCCTTCGGTTAAGCGGTAGCAGATTATGAACAGGATATAGAGCCATACATATTTTTTTGTGAAGAAGGTTTTGAATACCTCTACAAAAGACATTATTGCTCCGTATGTTGAGGTGGGAGCATCGTGCGATTTTGCTCCTTTGGGTAATACAAAATAGTGGTATATTGATAGTCCGCACAACAACAATGCTATCAAGCCCATTATTATCATCCACGCATACATTGGGGCTGTTTCAGGGTTGTTCTCTTTGAACATTGTCATCAAAACTCCTGCAAGTGCTACCATTCCTCCGTTTGCAAGTACTTTTGCTAAATTGTAGAATGCTCCTTGCCAACCTATATATCGTGCTTGGGTTTCTTTATCGAGTGCTGTCAGATAGATTCCGTCTGTTGCTATATCGTGTGTTGCTCCACTGAATGCTATTACCGCCATCATGGCTATTGTGAATGCAAAGAAATTGGGGATAGGCAACATAAAGGCTATAAATCCGAAACACAATCCCGACAACATTTGGGTTGCTACCACTACTCCTTTTTTTGTTCCCCATATCTCAAGCAATGGACTCCATATTGGTTTTAATGAATATGGCAATATTATTAATGATGTCCAGAATGTTATTGATGCTGCATCTATTCCAAGATCAGCAAACATAATTACCGCAACCAACGATAACGCTACAAACGGCATACCCATTGCAAAATATACCGATGGTACCCATGTTATGGGATTTTTTACTTTTCCTTCTTCCATTTTTTTATTCTATAAATTAAAACAGGAGAAATACCCTACAAAAGGGTTTCCTCCATTTATATCTGTTATTTTATCTTTATCTCATCAATGAACATATATGCTCCATCTTTGGGTAGTTGATGAGCGGTGTAACGAATATATCGGCAACTCTCATCTCCAACAAATCCAAAGTTCTTGATTAGCATTCCCTCTGTGTCGCGTGGGACATCGTTTTTGATATGTTTTACTTTACGCCAGGTTTCAGCATCTTCTGACATATATATATCAACATACTCGGGAAACCATATCCATGGACCTGCCTGCTGCATAAAGTTTACCTCTATCTCTTTTATAGGTGTTACCTCTCCCATATCAAGAACTACATCAACATCTTTGTTAAATCCTTGCCAACTGCCATCGCCATAAGATGCTCCGCCGTTGTATCCGTCTGTGAGGGTTGCTTCTCCTTTTGCTACATAATGACTGCAATGGGGGATGTTGTATGATACCTTTTTACCTATTGCCTTGTGGTATAATGGGGTAAATGTTTGTACCTCTGTTATACGCTCTCCGTTTTGGAATATTGCAACCTTTACTGTTGCTGAGTCTTTAACCGATATTGGCATTTGGTACAGTGTTGACTCCATTGTTGGCTCTGTTCCATCTTGAGTGTATCTGATTTCAACCGGCATCTTGTCGCAACGGAACGATAGCTCTATGGTCTGTTTCTCCATATCCACTACCTCTGTGGCTATTACGCTGTTAGAGATTTGATGTGCGTTTATTCCTTTTGCCTTTAAGATATCTAAGTGTTTGTTTGCAGCAGGTAAGAATCTATCCCAATTTTTTGCTTCCGCTTTACTCCAACACAACTCTGACAGGGCAAGTAAACGAGGATATATCATATACTCTGCATGGTCTTCGGTTTGGATGTACTCTGTCCATAGGTTTGCCTGAACTCCTATTATGTGAGATTTCTCCTCTACTGTTAATGAATCGGGAACCGGCTCATAACTATATACCCGACTCAATGGTAAGTAACCGCCTATTGCCTCCGGCTCTGTTGCAGGGTTATCCTGATAAGCATCAAAGTATAGCCAGTTGCCCGGTGTCATAATTGCATCGTGTCCCATTTGAGCGGCCTTGATTCCTCCTGCCTCTCCACGCCATGCCATTACTGTTGCATTGGGTGATAGTCCTCCGTCAATTATCTCGTCCCAACCTATCATCTGTTTGCCTTTTGAGTTTAAGAAACTCTCAATGCGTTTAATTAAATGACTTTGTAACTCATGCTCGTCCTTAAGGCCTTGTTTGTGGATTAGGTTTTGGCACTTTTTGCACTCTTTCCAGTTCTTGTGGTCTGCTTCATCTCCTCCTATATGGATATACTCTGATGGGAATAGTTCGCAAACTTCCGATAGGATGTTTGTTAGGAATGTATAGGTGTTTTCGTTTCCTATACACATTTCGCCACTTGTATAGGGCTTGCCTTTACATGAGTACTCGGGATATGCTGCAAGAACTTCATCACTGTGTCCCGGTATCTCAATCTCGGGGATTATGGTAATGTTTAGTTTTTGTGCGTATGCTATTACCTCTTTTATATCCTCTTGTGTGTAGTAGCCTCCTTTTGCTTTTTCATCGTTCTGGTCGCAATATAATCTCTCGCCAAACCAGAACTCTTTCCAGTTATTGTATGGACGCCATGCGGCAAATGTTGTTAGGCGTGGATACTGTTTTATCTCTATTCTCCACCCTGCTCCATCGGTTAGGTGCCAATGAAGACGATTCATTTTGTAGAATGAAAGTACGTCTAATTGCTTTTTGATAAACTCGACACTGAAGAAGTGGCGTGATACATCCAAGTGCAATCCACGATATGCAAAGCGTGGTGTATCGGTTATTTGCATACAGGGAATTCCATCCTGAGCAAGATATTGTAATTGTGCTACTGTTTGAATGGCATAGATAAGACCTCCAAAATCGACAGCTTCAATATCTATTGATTTTCTTGCTATGTTCAACCTGTAACTCTCAGAGGTTAGTGTTGAATCGTTGGTTTGGCTGATTCTTATTACTCCACTCGCATCTTCTTTTGTTGCTTCTGTTGCCTCAGGATATATTCCTTTTATCAACTCCAACAGATTGCTTTTGTCAGTATCGGATACATTGGTAAAATATACTGAGGGGGTTTCATAGTTGAAACTTCCTGATTTTACTTCTGTTTGTACTGGTTGGGGTATTAGCAACTCGGCTACCTTTGCATTTTTGTTGCTGCAACTCCATACAAGGGTTGCAACAACAAAAAGAAGGAATATTTTTTTTATGCTTGCCATTCTTAAACTCTGTTATTTTACCACAATCTCATCAACAAAGAGGAATAGTGGTAGATTTTTTCCGTCATGCCACTCTGGTCCAACTTTAACGCTCTCTGCCTTGATTTTTATATATTGTGCTTTTACCGGCTCAAATTTTGCTTCAAGCATTTGACGCTCTTGTTTGTATCCCTCGTATCCTGTTGGGATTGCAAATGTTTGGTCGCTTACGGTTGTGAAGTTCTCGCCATCGGCAGAAACCTCTACTTTATAGCTTGCTGCCGGGAAAATCCAGTTTGAGAGGTCGCAAAGTTGACCAACTGATACCTCTGAAATCTCTTCTACTTTACCAAGATCAAGATTTGCTACAAGGTCTTTTGTCTCAAAGGCTATCCAACGACCGGTGTTGAATGCATGTGTTCCTGTTAATCCGTCAACAAGTGTTCTTGGTCCATCATAAACATATTTGGCACAGATTGGCTCATCTAATGTTATTTTGCTTGCTGTTGCTTTGTTAAAATCAAAAGTACACTCATATACACTCTTCTCTAATCCCTCTCTGTCTGAGAAAGTTTTAAGTGTTGCTGTCTCTCCCAACTTGATTACATCTTTATATACTGTGCTCTCTGTTGTTGGCTCTGTTCCGTCTAATGTGTAATAGATTGGTGCATTTCCTTGTGTACGAAGTGTTATGTCGATTGTGTTATCTTGCATATTTACATCGTACGACATTGCTACCTCTAAGATATGTTTCGCAAAGTTGTTTCCGTTCTGAACATATACTTGAACATTCTTATCAAGACGTTTCAAGAAACTTGCCCAATCTTTGTTCTCTAAATTTGTCCATGCAACTTCACTTAATGCATCTAATCGGGGAAGCAACATATATTGCAGATAGTCAAAGTCTTTTATGTACTCTGTCCAGATATTTGCCTGAACTCCTTTTATTCGTGCTCCCTCTTCGGCTGTTAATGATGTATCTACTGGGTTGTAGTTATATACCATCTCTACTGGAATATTTCCTCCAATTGCAAGAGGTTCACGCTCTGTGTCTAATGATTGATAGTAGTCGAAATATAGGTGAGTATTGGGTGTCATAATTACATCGTGTCCTTGACGTGCAGCCTGCAAACCTCCTACTACTCCTCGCCATGACATTACTGTTGCACTTTGTGATAGTTCGCCCTCTAATATTTCATCCCATCCTATCATCTTGCGACCGTTGTCGTTTAAGAATTTTTCGATGCGTTTATTAAAGTATGATTGTAGGAAAACCTCTGCTGAGTGGATTGAATCTCCTACAATGCCCTCTGCTTTTATTCTTGCTTGACAGCGTGGACATTTTTCCCATGCCTCTTTTGGACACTCATCTCCTCCAATGTGGATATATTCTGATGGAAATAGTTCCATTACCTCTGTTAGAATATCTTTAACAAACTCAAAGGTGCTCTCTTTTCCCATACACAAAACATCGCGACTTACTCCCCATGTTTTCATAACCTCGCATTGTTTGTTGAAACATCCAAGATGTGGGTATGATGCAACTGCGGCTACCATGTGTCCCGGCATATCCACCTCAGGGATTATTGTTATTTGACGCTCTGCTGCATAGTTGATAATATCTTTAATCTCGTCACGAGTGTAAAAACCTCCGTAACGTATATTATCATACTCGTTTGTATCGGGACGGCCTATGATTGTTCCATTACGGTATGCTCCAACCTCTGTCAGGCGAGGATATGTTTTGCTCTCCATACGCCAGCCTTGGTCATCGGTTATATGCCAGTGGAAGACATTCATTTTGTGCATTGCCATCAAATCTAAGAACTCTTTTACCTCCTCTACTGAGAACATATGACGTGCTACGTCTAAGTGATTCCCACGATATGGCATACGTGGAGCATCTACTATTGATGCACATTTTGCACTCCACTCTACTCCTTGGGCAAGTGTTTTGCCGTAGATTTGTGCAGGAAACAACTGTTTTAGTGTTTGAATGGCATAGAACATTCCGTTTGATGCACTTCCCTTTATCTCAACTTTGTTTTTTGATATGTCAAGGGTATATGCCTCTTTCTCTAATGTACTATCTAAAGTGAAACTTATTGTAGCATCTGCTGCATCTTTTTCTGTTGTAACAGTATAGCCTGTTACGTTTGCAAGCATTGATGCAAAATTATCGATAACCTTTTCAGTTGCAGAATCTATATCTCCATAATATCCAATTACAACATTGTTTGGTAACTCAAATGTTCCACATTTGGGCTCAAGGTTATTAGGCATTGGAATAATTGTATATTCCTCTACTGAAGGTTTGCACGATACCGCCGCAAACAACACTACTGAAATACATAGTGCAACTAATGTTGAGATTTTTTTCATAAGTTAAATGTGATTAGTTTATATATTATTTTTAATTACTCCGTTTTACCGCAACTTAATAAATAGTCAAATTTTGGGTAAAAATACAAAATAAATATTTCATCTCCTAATATATAGAGATTAAATTATATGAACAGGAAGTGTTTTTTACCTATATCAAATTTTCATAAAATTTATGGGTAAAAAAAGTGCTAATGATTTGGATATGAGTTTTATTATCAGTATTTTTGCAACTTACATAGGAGTTTATTCTTTCAATAAAAGAGGAACCTCAAAATATCAAATTTTTGTGGAATAATTTAAAATTTGAAATTAATAATTTGTTGATATATAATATATTATAGTGATGAGTAAAGAAATTTTGAAAAACTTCTTGTTTGTTGCTCTTATGCTGATGATCTCAATTTTTTCGGCTTCGGCAGAGAAACAAAACGATTGGGAAAATCAACACGTTTTTGCAATAAACAAAGAGAGGGGTCATGCATCTTATATGCCATACCCCAACAGAGAGAAGATTTTTAAGGATGATAAAAGGGTTAAATTTCCTTGGGCTACTACCAAATCGGAATACTTTAAATCACTTAACGGCAAGTGGGCTTTTAGTTTGGTTGATGAGCCTTCAAAGCGTCCCCTTGACTTTATGAAAGAGGGCTATGATTTCTCAAATTGGGATACAATACCTGTTCCCTCAAACTGGGAAATGCATGGATACGACCAACCTATCTATTGCAATGTTGAGTACCCTCATGAGAGCAACTACCCTTATATCCAACGCAGAAAAGGTTATGATGGTTATGGTGTTAACCCCGTAGGTTCATACCACAAGGTTGTTACTGTTCCTGAAGGCTGGAATGGCAAACAAATTTTCCTTCATTTTGGTGGAATATATTCGGCTGCGTACATTTGGGTAAATGGCGAAGAGGTTGGGTATACTCAAGGTGCTAATAACGACCACGAATTTGATATAACTCCTTACGTTAAACCGGGCAAAGAGAACAGAATTGATGTTCAAGTGTTCCGCTGGTGCGATGGTAGTTATTTGGAGTGCCAAGATATGTTCAGAATGAGCGGTATATATCGCGATGTTTATATGTTTGCTACTCCTAAAACCTTTATTCGCGACTACTATATCACTTCTAAACTAAACCCCGATGAGGGTTATAAAGCTGGTGATGTTAAAATTGAGGGCTGGATAAACAATAGAGACAAAGAATCTGCTACATCTACTATTAATGTTGTTATTGAGACTCTAAAAGGTGACACTCTTGTTTGTTTTGAACCTAAAACAGTAACAGTAAAGGCTGGTGGAGAAGAAAAAGTGACTCTAAACGGAAAGGTGAAGAATATTGATCTTTGGAGCGCTGAGCATCCTAACCTTTATAATACCATATTCTCTTTGAAAAATAGCGAAGGTGTTGAGGTTGAGGCTTTCTTGGTTAAATACGGATTTAGAGATATTAAAATTAAGGATGCTCAATTCATACTTAATGGAACTCCTATAATTCTTAAAGGGGCAAACAGACACGACACTCACCCTGTATATGGTCGCGCTGTGAATACAGCATCAATGGTTAAAGACGTTTTAATGATGAAACGTGCAAATATGAACACTATTCGTACTGCCCACTACCCCAACCAAAGTAAAATGTACGATATGTTCGACTACTATGGCCTGTTGACTGTTTGTGAGGCAGATGTTGAGTGCCACGCTAATCAGGCAATAAGTAACGACACAACTTGGGAGGCTGCTTTTGTTGACAGAGGTTTAAGAATGGCTTTGCGTGACCGCAACCACCCTTCGGTAATTATGTGGTCGTTGGGTAACGAGTGTGGCGACGGTATAAACTTTGCCGCTGAGCGCGCAGCAATAGAGGCTGTTGATGATAGACCTATCCATTATGAAGGAGGATGGCAATATTCTGACTTTACAGGCAATATGTATAGAACTATTGAGGAGCTTTGCAAAACCGATACAACATCTAATCCAAAAGCATTTTTTGCTGACGGAACATACAAACCTCACTTCGTTTGCGAATATGCTCACGCTATGGGTAATGCAATAGGTAATCTTAAAGAGTATGTTGATTACTTTGAAGAGAACAACCGCACTATTGGAGGTTGTATCTGGGACTGGGCTGACCAATCAATATATCATCCTCAACTTTTAAAGAAGGGCATACGTCAACTTGCTACCGGTTATGATTTCCCCGGACCTCATCAAGGAAACTTCTGCTGTAATGGTATAGTTACTGCAGAACGTGAAGAGACTCCTAAACTGAAAGAGGTTACTAAAGCATACCAACCTGTTGCTTTCTCGAACTTCAACCCTGCCACTCAAATGGTGACTCTGAAAAACAAGTTCCACGATACAGATTTAAAGGATCTATATATGGTTTGGACTCTTGCTTGTGACGGAAAAGAGATTAAAAGAACTACCCGAAGCAGTAAAGTAAATCTTCCTGCATGCGCTCCCGGAGATAGCATCAAAATTGAGATTCCTTACGGAATAAATATGATTACAAACCCCGATGCAGAATATACTGTAAAGGTTAATCTGTTCTCTAAACGTAAAACGCCTTGGGGTATAGAACACCCATTTGCAACAGAACAATTTATTGTTCGCGAAGGAAGCGATAAGACTGAGGTATTCAGAGAGTATATTGTTGATAAGATTTCGTTTGAAGATACTGACTCTTTATTGATTATAAAGGGACACGATATGGATGTTACATTCAATAAAAATACAACCTTTATTACATCGTTGAGATACCACAACGGAGAGTTCCACGAGGAGATGTTCCCAACAGGCGAAGGTCCAAAATTTGATAGTTATCGCTGGATTGAGAACGATGGCTGGAAAGAGGTTGATACTCTTGTTACTGAGTCATTCTCTTACAAAAGAGCAAAAGACAAAAAGAGTATGTTAGTTTCAGCAACTGTAAGTTCAATAAACAAATGTAACTACACAATAGAGTATGAGATATATGCTAATGGACATATTATAATGGACATTACATACCGTCCATTGACTGAGAATCTACGCCGTATGGGACTTTCTGCCGTGGTTGCTGGCGACAAACACAATGTTGAGTACTACGCAAGAGGTCCTTGGGAAAACTACGTTGACCGCAAAACTGGTGCATATCTTGTAAATCACAAGACTACTGTTGAGGAGATGGAAGAGAGCTATATGAAACCTCAAACAATGGGTAATCGCGAGGATTTACGTTACCTATCTTTGACTGATGATGATGACCACGGTATTGAGATTAATGTTAAAGGACAAGCATCGTTCTCGGCTCTCTACTTTACCGATATGGAGTTATCAAAACTTAAACACGTTTGGGAGTTACCCGAAGCGAGAAGAGATAATATAATCTTACATATTGATTATATGCAACGTGGTATAGGTAACGCAAGTTGCGGTCCTCAAACTATTGAGAAATATCGCATACCCGGTACTGGCGAGTTTAAACACAGAGTATCGATTGACCCTCACTGGCCAATGCCTACATTCTAAGAAGTGGAAGGGTTATATTATCAAAGGAGCATTGCAATGATGCTCCTTTTTTTGTTGGTAAGAAGTTAAAGACTTTAGGGGCTCTTAGGTCTTTAGGGGGGCTAAGGTTACTAAGTTTTTTGGACTAATTGATCTTATTAGGGTAATCGGATTAACAAGCAAACCTTTGTTGTTGGAAGTTTAAAAGCCTTGTTAAGGCTCAAATAACATTACAAAATTTATTTATAAAGAACAAAATCTATTTTATTTGCATATTTATAAATTAGAGATTACACTTGCAGCGTAGCATTGCTTAAGTCTTGAGCAATAAACAAAATCAAACTGACTTTTAAACCAATCGAATACTCATTAATATCTCTTTCTCTCAATAACAGGGGAAAATGTTTATCGGTTACTCAACCAATATCCTCGCTCGATTATAAAGGGAGCTCATAGAAAATATCATACTTTTACATTGCGAACCTAATACAAATAGGTTTATAAATTTCTTATCATTAACTTATTACAAATCCTAATAAAAAAAGTAATCATGACAAAATATGAAATTATCAATGGCGTTGCTACGATCCCTGAAAGAACAGCAGAAATTGTATATGGAAACTTCAACGACTATGAGTTAATTCTTCGTTAACATGTATTGGAGATGGAGCTTTCTCTGTCTGGAAAAATTTAACATCAATCACTATCCCCAACTCTGTGACTTCGATTGAAGAGAATGCTTTCTGTGATTACTCCTCTCTTAACTCAATTTATGTAACAAAAGGGGATAGCGATAGAGTTAAAGGGATGTTACCTGAAGAGTTGCATAAGTTTGTAAAAGAATTGGAATAGCTGTTAGTTGCTGGAATAAAAAAACGGAGAAAGTTTTTCAACTCTCTCCGTAGTACCCAGAGCCGGGGTCGAACCGGCATGGAAGTGAATCCACTGGTGTTTGAGACCAGCGCGTCTACCGATTCCGCCATCTGGGCGTGGTAAAACGATGCAAAGGTAATACTTTTTTATAAAACTGCAAATAGTAACTTAAAAAAATAGTCTATTTTTATTTTTAACCAAAAAAAATAGTTACTTTAGCAAATAATATATATTAGTTGCATATTATGGAAAACAGACGCATCCCCGAGTCGGAATTTATTATAAATGCCGATGGTACAGTGTTTCATCTTCATCTTCTCCCTGAGCAGTTAGCAGATAAAATAATTATGATGGGCGATCCTGCTCGAGTAGATATGGTAGCAGAGTTTTTTGATACTATTGAGTGTAATATCTCAAGTAGAGAGTTTCATACTATTACTGGTAGTTATAAGGGAAAGAGAATAACAGCAATGTCGCATGGTATAGGTGGAGACAATATAGATATTGTAATGAGTGAGTTGGATGCTTTGGTAAATGTTGATTTTGCCACACGCACAGTAAAGGAGGAGAAGAAGAGTCTTACCATTGTTCGCATAGGCACATCAGGCGGATTACAACCCGATATTGAGTTAGGAACAAACCTAATCTCGGTACGCTCTATGGGATTTGATGGAGTATTAAACTTTTATGCTGGTAGGGATAGTGTGTGCGACCTCGACTTTGAAGATAAATTTTGTAAAGCAGTGGGATGGAATCCTCAACACGCCTCGCCCTATATTGTTAGTGCCAACTCTGAACTTGTAGCACGTCTAAACCAAGGCGATATGCAGGAGGGTGTAACAATATCGGCAAATGGCTTTTATGGTCCGCAAGGCAGATATTTACGTTTACCTCTTGCCGATGCTGAGTTAAACGCAAAGATTCAGAGTTTCCGTTATGGTAATGAACGAATTACAAACTACGAGATGGAGGGTGCTGCTCTTGCCGGTTTAGCTCTTTTGATGGGACATAAAGCCGCAACAGTATGCAATATCATTGCAGGGCGAGCAACACACTCGGCAAACACCAACTACAAAAGCGGTATGCCTTCGCTAATTGAAAAGGTATTGGATAGAATCTAATACTCCCTGATACAGCACTACAAAGTATAAGCGAACAATAAATGCCATAAATACTCTCCCCCTTTCAGGGGAGAGATACTCAAGAGTGTTATTATGCCGATAACTTGAATAATTGGCGAAAATAGAGGTTCTATATTTTAACTCTCATCATCATCAACCAAAATTCTAACAGTCGATTTCTCTCCAATTGTTACACCTTTACCCGTAGCATTTGAAAGTTGTATAAAGAAATCTTTATCGCCTTCATTATTTTGGTTGTTTATAATGTTTACTTTAAACTCCTGTTCGGTAACTCCTACTGGAAATATAAGAGTTGCAGTGCGGTCTTCATAAACTTTCCCTTGAACACCCGAGCCGGGGAGTGTTGCAATATAAACCGAACACTCTTGCTCCCCACCATTCAAAAGTTTAACTTTAACAGAAACCTCTCCATCGGTCTCTTTCACTGATATAAAGTCAGGTTCAATAATAAACTTGCCACTGCCATTATCTACCAATGAACTCTCCTCTCTTAAATCTTCGTGAGAGAGGAACACCGAAAACTCGTTTATTAGCGGAACAGCAAGAGAAGAGGTGATATTTAATCTTACAGCCTCTGCCTCAACCACACTACCCTGAACAATTCGCTTATAACCTATTGTAGAGCCTTTGGCATACTCTTGCCAACCATCATTGGTTTTAACATCCACACTCCACTCGGCAACACGTTGTCCTAATGGGATATACTCCTGAAACTGCACAATATCAAATTTTACACTCTCTCCAAAATTAAGAGTAATACTACCTGTTGTAGAACTGTCGTTCATTGTCCAATAGGTATCGTAATCATTATCAATACTCTTATTGGCTGCGTAGGTATTGCAGTTACCTCTCACTTCGGTAGCACTTGCGGTTGTATTTGAAGGAATAATATTATTATCAAAAGTGGTGTCGATATACTCTTTATATTTTTTCAAGATAGCGATATACTCATCAGTAATCCTACCGTTTTTGTCTGGCGGAATATTTAATATAAGCGGAGTACCACGTCCAATAGATTTCATATAACGCTCCTTAAATAGGTCGGTAGCCGATTTCACACCTCCACCATCACCATAAAACCACCCATTACGAATAGATACATCTGCCTCAAGCAGGAAGAAGAACTCCCCTTCGGGACGGTTTTTACAATCATCAGTAGTAACACCGCAAGTATCCATTTTGTGCCAACAAGGGTCGGGAGCCTGTCCTTTTTCATTCATAGCCCATGCGCCATCAACCTTGCAGGTGTCGCCCATTGCACAACTTTTAAAGGCACGCAAAGCATCAATCCAAATATAGGCGGTAGGCTGATACTTTCGCATAACATCAACAAACCTATTAAAATCATAAACAGGAGGATTATTAGAGCCAGTTGCACCATCTAACCAAATCTCAACAATCTCCCTGCGTCCAAGTTTCTCATTATATCTGCCATATTTACTTAAAACCTCGTTGAGCTGAGTAACATAAAAATCGTTGTATAACTCTGAAGTGTAGTTACCACCCACGTGTTCTTCGTAGGCATCCCATGGCGAAAGATAAACACCCATATCAATACCATATTTTGTACACGATACCGATAGTTGCTCAAAAAAATCCCCATTGCCATTAAGGTATGGCGATTGTGCAATAGTGTGCGGATTAACTTTGTTAGCTTTCGATGGCCATAAACAGAAACCATCGTGATGCTTACCCGTAAAAACAATACGGTCAAAACCACACTCCTTTAATACTCTTGCCCATTGGTCGGTATCAACAGTATCTGAAGGGTTAAACAATGTAACCTTCTCATGTCCATCGCCCCACTCTTTGTTAGTATAAGTATTCATACCATAGTGGATAAATGCCGCATGGGGGTTGTGCATATATGATAATTGTCTTTCGTTAGGGATAGGGTATAAGGGAGCAGGAGGTTGCACAGAACTTTTACACGATGACACTATAATTGCAGATACAATTGCTAAAAATGATATAAAATATTTCATAACTTGTTTTTTAATATAACTCACAATATTGCGAAGATAAATAATTTTTTTGAATAATAACGATGTAGTA
Source organism: Bacteroidales bacterium (assembly GCA_017521245.1). Taxonomy (NCBI): domain Bacteria; kingdom Pseudomonadati; phylum Bacteroidota; class Bacteroidia; order Bacteroidales; species Bacteroidales bacterium. The sequence continues at coordinate 79,183 of JAFXDI010000009.1, read as the reverse complement.
ATTATCTTTGCATACTTTCAGAGGTAAAGCAATAATGTTTAAACGCATAAAGGAGAACATAAAAAAACTATTTTCAAGAGTAGTTGCCAACTTAAAACGATTATCACCTAAAACAGGGATGATAATATTGGCATTGTGCATACCTTTCTACATAATTTCGTTTGCTCAAATGGCACTTCCCATAAGTGCTGCCACAAAAGGGGTACTATGGTTTGTCTTTTTTGGATTGGCAAAAACAACACAATATACAGGACTTACCATTCTTGGGGTATCAGGCATAAAAAATCTGAAGAATTATATCAGAGAGCGAAATAATTGTAAAAAATAGAAAAATATTTTCTAAATAATTAATAAAATTAAAATCTATATAAAGAATAAAATGTAACATATTCGCTTATTTTTTATAAATTTGCGACTTCAAAACATAACAGTTTCATATTATGAACGATCAATTAATACAAATAACCACAAGGTTAAAAGGTTTACGCGATGCCTTGGATATTACTCCAGCAGAAATGGCACAGATGAGTGGTATTGAAGAGAGTGAATATATTAACTACGAATCGGGTAGAGTAGATATTCCCGTAAGTGTATTACATAAAATCAGTCAAAGTTGTGGAGTTGATTTATCAGTTCTTATGTTTGGTGATGAGCCTCACATGAGCAGTTATTTTTTAACACGCAAAGGACAGGGAGCAGCAGTAGAGCGTACAAAAGCATATAAATATCAATCGTTGGGAGCAGGTTTCCGTAATCGTAAAGCCGATCCCTTTATTGTAACCGTTGAACCCAAAAGTGATGATACACCTATACATGAGAACACTCACTCAGGTCAAGAGTTCAATATGGTAATTGAAGGTCGTTTAATGCTAAAGATAGCAGGTAAAGAGATAATTCTAAACGAGGGAGATAGCATATATTTTGATGCACAACGTCCACACGGAATGAAAGCATTGGACGGCAAACCTGTAAAATTCCTTGCAATAATAATGTAAAAAAGGGAACATCCCACTTGAAATATGTTAGAAAGATTTTTAAAACAGACATCGTTCTCATCACAAGAGGACTTTATGAAAAATTACAAAGTTAATGTCCCTGAGAACTTTAACTTTGGATACGATATAGTTGATGCGTGGGCAGAGAAAGAGCCTAACAAAATAGCAATGACATGGGTGAGTAGCGAAGGCGAACATATCGATTTTACCTTTGCCGATATGAAACGCGAGAGCGACAAAACTGCATCATATTTCAGTTCGTTAGGCATAGGTCATGGCGATATGGTTATGCTTATCTTAAAACGTCGTTATGAGTTTTGGTTCTCAATAGTAGCACTTCACAAACTTGGAGCAGTAGTAATACCTGCAACACACCTATTAACCGAAAAAGATATAATATATCGTTGCAATGCAGCCGATATTAAAGCAATAGTTGCAGTAGGCGATGATATAGTTATCAACCACATAAACAACTCAATAGAGAAATCTCCATCGTTGGAGAAATGTATCTCAATAGGTCCAAAAGTACCCGAAGGCTGGGAAGATTTCCACAAAGGAATTGAGGAGGCTGCACCATTTGTAAAACCTCAAAACCCCAATAAAAACGATGATATATCATTAATGTACTTTACCTCTGGAACAACAGGTAACCCAAAAATGGTTATCCATGACTTCACCTATCCATTGGCACACATAATAACAGGCTCATATTGGCACAACCTTAAAGAGGATAGCCTACACCTTACACTTGCCGATACAGGCTGGGGAAAAGCCGTGTGGGGAAAACTATACGGACAATGGATTGCAGGAGCAACAGTATTTACATACGACTTTGAGAAGTTCGAAGGAGATGATGTGCTTAAGATGATAAGCAAATACAAAATCACCTCGTTCTGTGCCCCACCAACAGTGTTCCGTTTCTTTATCAAAGAGGATCTTACAAAATATGATATTTCATCATTGAAATATTGCACAATAGCAGGAGAGGCATTAAATCCCAAAGTTTATGATGAGTTCTACCGTTTAACAGGTATAAAACTTATGGAGGGATTTGGACAAACTGAGACAACCCTAACCGTTGCAACTTACCCTTGGATAACTCCAAAACCGGGTTCAATGGGAGTTCGCAACCCTCAGTATGATATTGACCTTTTAACTTCTGACGGACGCTGGGCAGAGGACGGAGAGCAAGGACAACTTGTAATTCGTACCGACAAAGGCAAACCCCTTGGATTGTTTATGGGCTACTATCGTAACCCCGAACTAACTGAAGAGGCTCACCACGATGGAATATATTACACAGGTGATGTTGCTTGGCGTGATGAAGACGGATACTTCTGGTTTGTTGGACGTGCCGATGATGTAATCAAATCATCAGGTTACCGCATTGGACCATTTGAGGTAGAGAGTGCCTTGATGACACACCCTGCTGTTGTAGAGTGTGCCATAACAGGAGTGCCCGATGAGGTTCGTGGACAAGTGGTTAAGGCAACAATAGTTCTATCAAAAGAGTACAAGAGCAAGGCGGGAGCAGAACTTGTAAAAGAGATTCAAGATCACGTAAAACGTACCACAGCACCCTACAAGTATCCTCGCGTGGTAGAGTTTGTAGATGAGTTGCCCAAAACAATAAGCGGTAAGATTAAACGCTACGAAATTCGTAAGAAATAGATATAACATTGTGCGATGTACCGATTTAAACGCATAGCAATAAAAATTGGCAGTAATGTGCTTACAGGCAAAGATGGTATGCTTGACAAAGAGCGTATGGCTTCGCTTGTGGCACAAATTGCGCAACTACACCACAATGGTGTTGAGGTAATAGTTGTATCATCGGGAGCAGTTGCATCGGGGCGAGGCGAGTTGCACCTCGACAAAAAAATTGATGCAGTAAAGTCGCGTCAGTTGTTCTCGGCAGTGGGGCAGGTAAAACTCCTGAACAACTACTACGAGTTGTTCAGCAAACATGGAATAAGTTGCGGACAGGTACTTACAATGAAGGAGTGTTTCTCAACACGCCGTCTATATCTAAACCAAAAGCAGTGTATCGAGGTGATGCTTGAGAACAAGGTAATACCCATTGTAAACGAAAACGACACCGTTGCTGTAACCGAGTTGATGTTTACCGATAACGACGAACTCTCGGGACTCATAGCCACAATGATGGATATGGAGGCACTCATAATATTGAGCAACATTGATGGCATATACAATGGAAACCCTGCCGATGAAGGCACTACCGTAATAAGAGAGATAACTGCTGCCGACAAAGACCTCTCAAAATTTATTCAAACAAAAAAATCATCGTTTGGGCGAGGAGGAATGATAACCAAAACCAACATTGCCCGAAAAGTTGCAAAGGAGGGTATAACCGTTATTATTGCAAACGGAACTCGCGAAAATATCTTACCTGACTTGCTTAACCCTAAAAGCGATGTAATCTATACTACCTTTACCCCCTCAAACAAAGAGATTTCGAGTGTAAAAAAATGGATAGCTCACTCTGACGGTTATGCAAAAGGCTCGTTAGTGATAAACGAAAAGGCAAAGGCAAAACTATTATCTGAAGAGGCAGTAAGTCTGTTGCCAATAGGAGTAGTATCGGTAGAGGGTGAGTTTGAAAAAGATGATATAGTAAAAATAGTAACAACAGAGGGAGAGTCAATAGGAGTAGGAAAAGTATCGTGCGATAGCACAAAGGCTCGCTCATTGGCAGGAAACAAAGGCGGACGAGCATTAATACATTACGACTATCTCTATTTGGAATAGTTTGTTAAATTAAAAATTTGAACTTTTGCGAGTAAGCGAATACAATACCAATCTTGATTGAGTATTGTTGAACGGGAGCAAAATCAAGAAACGAATGTTTATTAATTTTGCGATTGAGCGCAGACAACAAGCATCTAACAACTAGAAACTAACAACTACCCATAGAGGAGGTGGAGGTTACGAAACCGACAACTGATAATAATCACACAAAAACAGTATAATATTTAAAATATTTTTTACCTTTGCGAAAGCAGAGGTATTTTTTTATCTCCCAAACAGTTAAAAACAAAAACACTTACAATATGAAAAAATTAATTACACTACTGTTTTTAGTATTTATAGTTACAAACACATTTGCGAATTATACAATCTATCCCAAACCCCAAAAAATTACAATGGGAAGTGGAGAGGTAACACTTACAAATAGAGTAAATGTAGTTCTTGAAGAGGGAGTTCCGGAGAATGTAAAAACATTTATCTCTGAGGCTTTAAAAGCAAAAGGTATATCACCTGCATTTTCACGTTACTTGTCATCAAATAAATATCTCTATGTAGGAGTTAACGGTTCGGGTAAAGAGGCTGATACATACGCAACACAACGAGGTCTATCACGTAGTGTATTCTCATCGGCATCAAACAAATATGATCCATATCTATTACATGTAACAAGTGATGGAAACATTGTTATACTTGGAGATGCAAATAATTCGGTATTCTATGGAATATCAACCCTACGACAAATGCTTAACAGCGACAAAACTCTAAACCCTGTTACAATAGAAGATTACGCATATACACAATATAGAGGTTTAGTAGAAGGATTTTACGGAATGCCATTTACGGTTGACCAAATATTGTCGATGTTAGATTTCTTTAAGTTGTACAAACTCAATACATTCATCTACGGGCCTAAAGCCGATCCGTATCACGCAGGCTCATGGTATGAAGATTATCCAACTACTCTTACTGATGAAGAACGAAAAAAAGGACTCCTTACACAACAGGACTTTGTTACAATTACAACCAAAGCAAAAGAGTGTAATGTGAATTTTGTATGGGCTATTCACCCCGGATTACATGGAGGAATGGGATTTAATTCTCCGTCAGAGATGAATCCAGGAATAGAGAAGATAATGGATAAATTTGACCGTATGTACCAACTTGGAGTAAGAGGATTTGGTGTCTTCATTGATGATATGACCTTTGTACCAAGTTCTGAAATGACGGCATATCTTCCTGCTCAGGTACAAGCAAGACTTAAAGCAAAATACAATACTGCCACTGCAACATCTGATCAAAAAGTTTCGCCCCTGTTTTTTGTACCCACAGCATACTCAATAGCACATACCGTAGGCTCATTAATTGACCTCTATGATGTAGATCCAGATATAGTAGTTGCATTTACAGGAAGTGATGTGTGGTCGAATATTACCGACTCAAATTGCAAAACTATGAAGCAGGTTATTAATCGTAATCCTCTCTTCTGGTGGAATAACAACTGTAATGACAATTATGATGATAGACTATATATGAATCATATGAATTATAGATATACCGCCCAGAATGCACCAATGACGGCCTTAGGAGGTGTAGTATTCAATACCATGCAAGAGGCATCGGCATCAAAAGTATTTTTATTTGGCGGAGCAGACTACTGCTGGAACACTGCATCATTTAACTCTCAACAGAATTGGGAAGACTGCTTTGCGTATCTGTTCCCCGATAAACCCGATTTGGCATCTGCCTTTAAAACATTCTGTTTGAATACTGATGCAACACAAGAGCCGGCCGAAATGGTAAATCTTTATAACTCATTCAAAGATTCATATAGTAATAATAATTTACCATCATCAACAAACCAGTTGATAACAAAAACAAAAGAGATTTATGACGCTTGCAAAGCGTTGGAGGCAATGGAGACAAGCGATGTAAAAGATGAGACTCTTATGTTTGAAGACATAAAATATTGGAGTAGAAAACTCGCATCAATGTCAAATATCATAAATGGAGCATTAACATGGATGAAATCTCCCGGAGCATTAAGTCGTTGGACAGATTATGCAAACATAGCGGGAGAGTATTCAAAATTGCATAAAGACTCAGCATTCATTGCATACACAGTGGAGGGAACAGGTTCTGAGGCTTCGGCACGATACTTTGAGGTGCATCCAGCACAACAGAATATGGAGCCTTTTGTAGATTTTATCATGACAAAATATCCCAATTATGCACCAACATTGCCCGAGCGTTCACGTACTCCTGAGATAATTCATAATCTAACATATTTACCCTATAATGTAAGTTTGTCAACAACAACAGAGGCAATAACATTACAAAATTTAAGTAACGTAAGTTTGACAACTGGCGAATATGTTGGAATAAATATGAATAGAAAGAACGAAGTAACAGTGTCGGTATCATCAAACACTCTCCCAAGCGAGTTCTATTACGAGTATTCGGTAAACGGAAAAGAGTGGTATGAATTTACCCCTAACGGAACAACTCCAATAGAGCTGGCATACATCAGAATACGCAATGTAAGCCGAGATGTAACAAAACCTATAGGCGTAAGTTCTATAACAATCAATATCCCAAAATCAGGAATCTTAACACCAATTGGAGCAGAGACAAATATTCCACAATATGATAATAATGGAGTAGCAAATGTTGTAAATTACAGTAATGATAGTTTCTTCTGGAGTAATAGAGCCCAAGAAGCAGGAGATTATATAAGAGTAGATTTAGGAGCTTCAAAAGGAATATATAAAATAGAAGTTACGTTCGATAGCAACGACCAACCGTCAGGCGATTGCGTGTTGCAAATCTCTAACAATGGAGGACAATGGGTAAACTTGCAGACCTTCACATCTGCCGATATAGTAGATAAAACATTCTCTGTAACAGGAAGCAATGTTGCTCGATATGTACAATTTAAATTAAATAGTGCAACCGGTAACAATTGGCTTAAAGTAGTAAAAATAAAGGTGTATGAAGGCAAAGAGATAGCCGTTGCCAAGGATAACAAAAACGCCTACACAACAGCCCTTGACGACCGCTCTCTTGCAACATCATACCAAGCAATGGAGGAGGGATGGTTAGAGTATGAGTTTACTGAAAACCTCGATTTTGAAACAATAGAGATATACCACAACTCAAAATATGAGAGTAGCGAAGAAGAGTTACCCTCAATATCAATAAAAGCCAACGGAGAGTGGTATGATATGGGTTATTTGAGCCAACCTTTAACAGAGTTGAATGTAAAAGGATATAAAAACATTTCGCTCTTAAAGTTTGAGTGGAATGCAGTAAACAAACCAGATATATATGATATTGTAGTAAAAGGAACACCATACGTTGGCGACCACGATTTAACAGGAGTAGAGGATAATATTACTCCCGAAACTGCAATCTTCTTTGAAGGAGATAACCTGCAAATAAACGGAGTAGAGGGAGCAGTAACAATCTACAACGCATCGGGTATTGCAGTGTGGCAAGGTAACCTAAATGGATCAATATCATTACCAGTAAACAGCACCGGAGTATATTTGGTGGTAACACCCGCAAAAGTTTATAAGGTTGTGAAGTATTAGTTAACAAATATTCGTTTGTTGAATCTGTTCTCGCTCAACAATACTCAAATAAATTTGGTATTGTGTTCGCTTACTCACAGATTTGTAAGTTATCAGTTATCAACAAGTAGGGATGCAGACAAAGCATTTGCAACGCAAATAAAATTGACTAAATGTCAATTTGTGCTGTAGTCTGGGGAGCACAGTGCTCTGTGCGACGGAGTAGGCCTGCCACGTCCGCTGAAAAGGGTAACTTGAGCAAGTAGTGACGCATACAAGGTATTTGCTTAAGCAAATAGGATTAACTGAATGCTAATCCGACCGCAGTATGGGGCATTTTTAGGTAATTACTTTGTAATTAGAATTGACTAAATGTCAATCCTAACTTAGGTTACTTTAAAATGCTTTCAGACCTCTATAAATAAAGAAACGGGATTACCGAAGTAACTTATTTTAACTGATGACTTGTTAGCTAAATACTAATAACTGAAAACAGACATCTGATAACTAATAGCTGATAGCTGACTGCTATTCCTTCTCTGTTACAAACTTATGCAACTCTTTGGGTAACATTCTTTTAACTCTTTCGCTATCTCCTTTTGTTACATAAATTGTGTTGAGTGAGTGGCAACCTGAGAAGGCATATTCGCCAATCTCTCTTACCGAGTTGGGGATAGTGATTGTGGTTAGACTTGTACAACCTGAGAAACTACACCACCCGATTTTAGTTACCGAGGTGGGTATAGTTATTGTGGTTAAACTTATACAATCCTTGAATGCATTCCACTCAATAGATCTTACTCCCTTAGGTATGATTATATTTTTTAGTGACTTGCATCCTGAGAAAGCTCCCTCACCAATCTCTGTTACGGAGTTAGGGATAGTGGTAGATTTACATCCTGCAATTAGTTTGTTAGTTGCCGTTTCTATTATTGCATTACATCCTTCTCGCGAGTCATATAGAGGATTCTCCTCTGAAACTTTAATCTCTGTCAGGCCTGTACATCCTTTGAGGACAAAATCTCCAATCTTTGTTACCGACTTAGGTATAGTTATACTCTCAAGTGACTCACAACCTGAAAGGGCCCAGTCTCCAATATATGTTACGTATTCTGGAATGATTATATTCTTAAGTGACTCACAACCCTTAAAAGCACAATCTTTTATTATAGTTGTTGCTTCGGGAATAATACCTGCGCCATTGATAATTTCAAATTCTGCCATAATTATTCTTCAGTTTTCAACTATAAATCTATTACTCTCTCTACTTGCTCTGCGTTAGCAAGAGACTGATACTTTATAACCGAGTGTTTCTAATCTATTGGCTATTTTATTCATCTCTTCTGGGGAGATTTTTTGTAGATTCTTTTCAGGAGTGTCGCGGTCAATTGTATATATCATTATCATTTTTGGGTTGACCTCTTTTACTGCTTCAATCCATACCGATAACTCCTCTGGGGTTGTATTGTCTATCTCCTCTCCGTTGTGTGTGCCTCGTAGGAACATTGTTTGTAGAATGAAGTTTCCGTTAAATCGTTTTAATCCCTCAATGTGTTGGCGTACCGAAAGGGTGGTGTTATTTGGTGCATTTATGATTTTAAATGTTCTCTCTATTGCGGAATCGAGTTTGAGAATGTTGTTATCTACCCTGTTCAATGCTCTAAATACTGAATCATCTGTAACTCGTGTTCCGTTTGAGAGTACCGATATTTTTACCTCAGGGTAGTAATGGTTGCGTAACTCTATTGTGTCGGATATTATCTCTTCGAACTCAGGATTAAGGGTTGGCTCTCCGTTTCCTGCAAAGGTTATTACGTTTAACTCCTCCCCTGCCTCTTTCATTGCCGAAAGGCGTTGTTGTAGTGCTTCACGAACTTGGGTGCGTGTGTGAAGGGCTTTGTCCCCTCGCCGTTCGCTGTTATATCCACACTCACAATATATGCAATCAAATGAGCATATTTTTCCGTATGTAGGCAAGAGGTTTACTCCTAATGATATTCCTAAACGACGGCTACGGACTGGGCCAAATATTATATCTTCAAATAGTTTTGTTGACATTCTTATATGGTTATTTTGTTGCAAAATTAACTAATATTTGGGATTTTGTATCTTTTTATATCTAAATATCTATTACCTTTACACCGCAAATGAGAAAGTGTATTGCTTACATAATTGGTATTATTGGTTTTTTTCTTCTATCGACTAATGTAAAAGCCGATGGAAGCACTAACCCTTATCTCGACAGGTACCCTATATTTAGTGATCCTTATCTTGCTATTATTGAAACAGGCGACACGGTGATTATGATTAATATAAGACCTGTTTTTTGTATGCCTGAGTATAAGTTCAAGAACAAAAAGGATGAGAAGTTCTATTGGAAAACTGTTAGGGATGTGAAGAAGACTTTGCCATACGCTAAGATGGTCAGGGCTGCTCTTATTGAGACTTACGAGTATGTGCAGACTATTCCTGAGGAGGAACGTGCTGCTCACTTCAAACAGATGGAGAAAGATATTTTCAATGAATATAAACCTGTTCTTAAAGAGTTTACTTACTCTCAGGCTAAGATGCTTATATTGTTGATTGACAGAGAGTGTAATCAAAACTCACACCATATTTTAAAGGCTTTCTTGGGTGGTTTCAGGGCTGGATTCTGGCAAACTTTTGGTAGAATGTTTGGGCTGAACCTGAAAGATGACTACGAGCCTAATAAGAAAGAGAAAGACCGCATTATTGAACGCGTCTGCATTCTGGTTGAGAGCGGAATGCTTTAAGGTATTGTTAGTTTTTAATTGTTAGAAATAAATAATCCCTTTTGAAGTCTAAGTTTCAAAAGGGATTATTATTTGTGTATCAGAGGTGACGAATTTATATATTGTGAGTTGTAATATTAGGTTTATTAATGCACACTCTTTTTTTTGCTAAAAACTAATATCTACCCCCGAAGGGGCGGCGAAGCCGACAAATAACAACTTTGTTGTGGCAAGATCCACAACTCTTTTAAAGATTATATGTTCCCTCTACAAGGTTACCCATTGCCCATACTGCGCGTATGTTCAAATCATCATCGAGAATCATAATGTCGGCATCTTTATCTTTTTGCAATGAGCCTTTACGATCGTATACGTTCATAATCTTAGCAGGTGTCTCTGATGCCATTCGTATTGCATCTTCTAATGGTATCTCTGCTTTCTGAACTAATGTGCGGATAAGTCGGTCCATTGTTGCTACTGATCCTGCAAGTGCTGTGCGGTCGGCAAGTTTACATACGCCATCTTCTATGATTACGCGTGGATCAAATGCTGTTGTACTATCACTTGCTGCACATGCTAGGGCATCGGTGATTACACATGCTCGCTCTACTCCTTTGATATGGTGTATTAGTCGTAATATTGTTGGGGGTACGTGAATTCCATCGGCAACAACCTCTACTGTCATATCTTCGTGAAGGTATATACTCTCTACTGTTCCCTCGTATTTATACTCACGACGTTTGTGAAATCCGGGCATTGCATTATAAAAGTGTGTTGCGTGTGTATATCCGTTCTTGCGTGCTGCATGTATATCGTCATACTCTGCTTGTGTGTGCGCTACTGATGCAAGTATGCCTTTTGATGTGATATATTTACCAAATTGCATTGCTCCTGGTAACTCAGGTGCTGCGTCCCAACGTTTTATACAGTGCCATTTTTCTACAAGTGGTATGTACTCGTTTGGATCAGGGTTTTTGATATTCTCCGGTAATTGTCCGCCTGCCATTGCCATATTTAGATAGTGTCCCTCAAGGTGAAGTCCAAGCACCGGGCTATTGGGTTCTGCCATAAGTTTGGTACAGGTCTCGGCTGCTGCCTCAATCATTGGTACTGTTGATGATGACAAAGTGGGGAAGATACTTGTTGTTCCGTGCTTCATGTGTGCCTGAATTGCTCCGCGGAATGCCTCTTCTGTTCCTTCCATAAAGTCGCAACCGCCACCTCCATGAATGTGAATCTCTACACCACCTGGTACTACATACATACCTTTTGCGTCTATTACTTCTGCTCCTATTACAGCAAGGTCGCAGTTTGTTACCTCAAGAATCTTGTTATCACGTATGATAACTGAACCATCTTTTAACCATCCTTGAGGTGTTAGAATTTTAGCATTAATAATTTGCTTAAGCATAATGTTTTTGTTAATTATTGTGTTTTAACTGTTTATGCATATGAAGTGGTGCAACAAGCATCCATTATTACATTCCTCAATTGCAAAGGTATTTATTTTATTGGTTATTAACTATTTTTTTGAACTATTTTTAAAAATAATTGTTATTTATTATTTGAGACAACTTCTTTAACAATCTTATATATCTTATTTTGTTCTATATTTTCCAATAAGCAGAGGCATATATTTTTGCGTAAAGGTTATTATTGGGACAAACAGCAATATAATTATGAGCGACAATAGATAATCGAGAATTGATGATTCGGTAAATATTTTGCGGGAAATTTGTATGAAGAATATATGAAATCCTAATATTATTATTGAGCCTACCGATATGGTTTTTAACCACTTGAAATTGTATTTTTCGATATATTTACATATAATGTATATCATTGCTGTTCCGCTTACTCCTCCTAATAGATATAAGAATATATTATCGCCAAAATATGAGGTGTACATTCTCACATCATCGTTATATATGTAACAAATATATACGCATACTAAACTTGCAAGAAAATATATTATAGTTATTGGTGTGATTCTATATGTTGATAATTCTCTCTTATATTTTGCTATATAGAATCCTATTATAAAGAATGGATAACAACAAAACAGGTTGATTGATGAGGAGGGATTTTGTAATATATTATATCCAAAAATAACAAATTCCTCTCTATATATAATCCACGATATTAACAGGGACAAGAGGGTTACTACTAAATCTGTTATATATCCTCGTGTATATTGAAAAACTATCTTAATTAGGATAAGCGTGTATATAAACCAACACTCTTTCAATATATTCCACATTCCTAATAGAAGACTTATAGGGAGTTTTACTAATCCTTCTATATTGTAACGTCCTAAAACTATATCGCCCACCGAACGAACACTATATGCTAATAGTGTTATTATTATCATGGGCTGAGCAAGATTGTACCATAGTTTTTTCCAGAACTCTTTTTGTTTATTCTCTCGTTTGCTTAAAAATCCTGATATAATAAAGAAAAGGGGTACACTAAAAACATATATGAATTTATGCCCGATTGGAAAGAAATGACCTAAAACAATAAGATACATACCTATTGCCTTCATATAATCAATCCACAGCAGTCGTTGCTGTACATGGTTGGAAAGGGTGGGTAATGTTTGCTTCATTGTCTGATATTTATCTCAATCTGTTTTTTATAAAATATGGGGCTGCTACTTTGCGGAACTGTACAAGGGCAATGGCTACTAATACTACCCCAAGCATATATGCTGCTCGATAACTATGTACATCGGCTATTGCTCCGCCCACTACTACTCCTATGCCTACTCCTACATCCCAAGAGGTTAGATAGGTTGAGTTTGCTGTGCTTCGGCGTTCGTGAGGTGCAAGGTTTACAAACATTGTTTGTACTGGCGGACATATCATTCCATACGAAAATCCTAACACAAATGCCGAAGCGTAAAAGGCTATTGGCGCTGTGAGAAATATAAACATTGCATATCCTATGAATAGTCCTAACATTCCTGTTGTGATAAGTTGTATTACTCTGCCTTTTCGCAAGTGCGGTCCGTTGCTTATACGAGCACTTATTAACCCTAATGCCATAAGAAGGAAGAATGGCCCTGTGCTGTTTTCTATTCCTACTTCATCTCGTGCATATACCGCCAAATAGGTTGACAGTATTCCGTAACTAAACGATAGTAGCATAAAGGTTACACTCTCGTGTGTTCCTTTTATTAGGAAGAATCTATCGAGTGATACAGGCGAGGTACTTATTGTTTTTGGTGCGGGTACTCTCTTTGACATTCTCACCATTAATACCATTATAAAGCCTAATGTACATGCTACAAAGGCAGATAAGAAGAGTGCCTCATAACTCCCAAAGAAGTTATAGGTGGCAAATGAGATTGTTGGTCCTAATGCCATTCCAAGATTGTTGCTTATTCCGTAATATCCTATACCCTCGTTACGGCGTGATGTGTGCAGTACATCTATTGCTACGGTACTGTTGGCTACGGTTATAAATCCAAATATTAATCCGTGCAGTGCTCTGATTACTGCAAATGTTATTATATTCCCCGGTATTATATAGGTACAGAACAGTAGGGCAAATGCTCCATAAAAGATTAACTGCATTGGTCGGCGTGGGAGCGAATCTAACATAAATCCTGCAAAGGGTCGTATTATCAACGCTGTTATTGTGTAGAGCGACAACACTACTCCTATCTGTGTATGGGTTGCATTGTACTCTTGCTGCATATAAAGTGGCAACACCGGGAGTATTGTAAAAAAGGCAAAAAACAACAAAAAGTTTCCTGCCAATACTAATAAAAAGTTTCTGTTGAAGAGCCTCTCTTTTTCCATCTCACTATATCTCTTTTGGGGTGGGGAGCAATAGGAATATGCTCTCGGGGCCCATATTAAACAGCAGGTCTAATATTGAAAGGTCTGGGATAAATCCATGTCTCTCTGAAAATACTTGGTAGTATGGTAATAACTTTTCTTGTTCAAAGATAGGGTGTTTGGGGTGTATCTTTTCGCGTAAATCAATATCTCCTTCTTGGGGCTGTATATACTCTGTGCTATACTCTATCTTAGGGGTTATATTCAATAGTGAGCAGATGGTGTTTTGCAACTCAATATTGAAGTCGTATAGGTATTTGTATCGGTTTGGCTCATAGAATGGGCGTAACTCATCAGAGTAGTACTCAAAGTATGGCGATGATTGATATGCCGAAAAGATTGCCATCCAATGCAGATGTTGCCAGTTGTCGTGAGAGGATATAGATACATCGCGTGTCAGTACCTTTCCTGATGGTTTTTCAACCGGAATTGACAAGGTCATAACTCCTGCCTCTGTTGCAATTTTGCATCGGTTACGGTAACTCTGCTTTTGATAATTGCAACACGCCTCAACTATTACAGGCGAGTTGTTTAACTGCCTGTAATATGATATGGGGGCTAAATATGAAGGAGTTAATATTACCATCTCTATTCTGATAAGGTCTCTACGGAGCGGAAGAGCCTGTTAAATCGGATTCCTCCGTTAAAGAACGATTTGTCGGGATCAAGTGACAACCATACAAAGAGTGGTTTTCCTACTATGTGATCTTCGGGTACAAATCCCCAATAACGGCTATCGGCAGAGTTGTCTCTGTTGTCGCCCAACATATAGTAGTAATCCATTTTAAAGGTGTATTGTGTTGTCTCCTCGCCATTTACATATATTTTGCCATCTTTCACCTCAGTATCATTGCCCTCATAGTTGCGTATTACTCTTTCGTAGATAGGCCAGTTCTCGAGGGTAAGTTCTAATGTTTTGCCTCGTTGTGGTATCCATAATGGTCCGTAATTTTCTCTTGTCCATCCGTAATATCCTAATGGATATACATCGCCTCCCATCATTTCGCCCGGCTCTTGTATTATTTGCGACACTATTGACATTGCCTCTAATTTTGCTTTTGCTTCTTGTGTTAATGGCATACGATATACTGGGTTGTATGTTCCCTGCTCGTTTGTTTTAAAGCCTAAGAATGAGAGTAAATCGCCATACTGATATGAGTTTTGTATTAGCATACGATCATCTTCAGAGACTCCCAAATCTTCGAAATGTTTTTTTGACAATCGTTTGTCAGGGGCAGATAACATTACGTAATAGTTATACTGCAAATGTTTGGGATTTTTGACTGCAACAGAGTTGATATATATCTGATTATTACGTATCTCAAATGTATCTCCTGGCATTCCTACGCATCGTTTTACATAGTTCTCTCTTCTATCTACGGGGCGATAGAGTATCTCTCCGTATACTCGTTGGTTATTTTTGATATTCTCCTTGCCATATATGTGAGAGAGTGTGTAGTAATCGGGATTTGAGACCTTACTCAAGACTGTATCTCCTGCAGGGAAGTTAAATACCACTATATCTCCGCGTTTTATCTCGCCTGTTCCTTTTAATCGTTTGTAATCTAATTGTGGGTTGTCAATGTACGATTTACAATTTAGTACTGGCAAGGTGTGTTGTGCCAATGGGAACGATAAGGGTGTCATGGGTACTCGCGGTCCATAACTTAATTTGCTTACAAGCAAATAATCTCCTACTAACAACGATTTCTCAAGTGATGATGATGGAATCTTGTAGTTCTGAAATATAAATGAGTTTATCAAATATACTGCTACCAAAGCATACAATATGGCATCAATCCACTCAAATACTTTGCGAAGTGCTGGGTTTTTGATTTTTCGCCATGCTCTCCATGGTATATATTCAGTTAGATATATATCTACAAATAGTATGAGCAATAACAATAAGAGGTAATTGCCCGACCATATTGTAAAACCTGTTAGTAGTAATGAGGCTAATGTAAAGCGTATCCAACGCGATTTTTTTATGCCTGAAAATCTACTCTTTTTTTCTTGTTCCGACATCTATTTTAATTTGTTTTTGTTACTATTTATTTTCAAAATATATTTTTAAAATTTCAACATATCTTGCATTGTGATAAAGCCTGTTTTATCTTTTATAAACTCTGCCGCCACTACTGCTCCAAGTGCAAATCCTGCTCTGCTCTTTGCATCGTGTGTTATTGTTATGGTATCAACTTCTGACTCATATTTTATAGTGTGAATACCGGGTACTTCATCTCGGCGGATTGAGGTTATTCCTATCTCTGATGATTTTGGCTCTGCTCCCTCTACCCATGTATCCTTGCGTGTGATGTTCTCAATTATCCCTTCGGCAAGTGTTATTGCTGTTCCACTTGGGGCATCCAACTTGTGTATGTGGTGCGTCTCCTCCATTGATACTTCATAGTTGGTAAATCCGTTCATTATCTTTGCCAAATATCTGTTTATGGCAAAGAATATATTTACTCCAAGACTGAAGTTTGATGAGTGAAAGAATGTACTTCCGTTTTCACACGCCTCTTTTACTTCGGGCATATTTTCTAACCAACCTGTTGTTCCCGATACTACTTTTACTCCTGCCGCAAAGGCTCTGCGATAGTTGTTTATTGCCGACTGAGGTTGTGAGAACTCTATTGCCACATCGGCACTCTTAAACTCGGGTGAGTTAAAATCATCTTGATTATTTATATCTATACGTGCCACTATTTCGTGACCTCTTGCTATGGCAATCTGCTCAATGGTCTTACCCATTTTGCCATATCCTATTAGTGCTATCTTCATATTTTTTTCTTTATATTTGTTGAAAACAACGAATATAGTCTGCACTCGCTTTGATAAATATTCAAGTAAACTTGATATTTCTCGCTTGTTTGTAACTATATTTGTAACATTTGCGAAGATACAAATTTTTATGGAAAATATACTCTCTTTTGTATGGAGATATAATTTGTTGAAGGGTGGTAGGTTTACTCTCTCAAATGGTGAAAAGGCGGAGATTATATCATCTGGTATGGATTGCAACGGAGATTTAATCTTCTCGGATGCTCTTTTGCGAATAGAGGATAACACACAAAAACTTCGTGTAGCGGTTGCTCCTGCCTCATACAAAGGTTGTGATATTTATGTTACCGATAGAGTGGAATCTTCTATTGAGGGAACTCCTATGCTTGTTATCAACTTTTTGAATGAGGTAGAGATTCTGAGAAAGAAATTAATATCAAAGTTTGAGGAACTGCCTTGTAGCGAACATATTAAGGATATGCCCTCAATTTTTGTTACCGACCTTATTACTTCGTTGGCAATAGAGAGATTGCAAAATAAAAGCGAGAGGATTAAAGAGTGGCATAACTCTTATAATGGAGATTGGGAAGAGGTTTGTTATATCTCTGTTGCTCGTTCATTAGGGTTTGGTGTTAATGGTAATGCTTTTGAGGCACTGGCTAAGGCTCTGCCTTTAAGATTTCTTCAAAAACACTCCGACTCGCTTTTTCAACTTGAAGCAATGTTGTTTGGTGTTGCAGGACTTCTTGATGATAGTAGTTTGAGTGATATTGCTTATTACAAAAGGTTGTCAAATGAGTTTGCTTTTCTGAAAAACAAGTTTGCTTTACCTGTAAATGATATTAAGTTGTGGAAGTTCTCAGGTATTAGACCTTCTAACTTTCCTCATCAGAGAATTGCTTTACTTGCAGCCTTAATTCACTCATCAATGCCTATGTTTGCTAAGTTTGTTGATGCGGAGAGTGATGATGATTTACGAAAGGTTTTTGATATATATCCGAGTGATTTTTGGGATACTCACTATAACTTTACTTCTGAAACGCCTCCTCTTAGGAAATGTTTTGGTAAGGCGGCAATTGACCTTATTATAATAAATTCTGTTGCTCCTCTTTTGTATGCCTACTCGGAGTATATAGGAAACGAGAAGTTTGCCGACAGGGCTATATCTTTTTTGGAGGGATGTAAGGCTGAGAATAACTATATTGTTCGTAAATATGTTAATGGTGGTATTGAGTGTAAATCGGCTTTAGCTTCTCAGGCTTTCATTGCTCTAAATAATAACTACTGCAATCCTCGTAACTGTATCAGGTGCAAGATTGGTTATAAAATTTTTAGGGATGAGGTTAAGAAGAGATTATAAGTATAAACAAGAGAAGGGGGCTCTCTTCAAACATGAACCTCCTTCTCTTATATTATAACTTTATCTATTTTTAATTTTCAACTCTTTTTTGCTTTAGATTTTTTTGTTGTCTTTTTTGTAGGCTTTTCGCCTTGTTCTGCAATAATTTTTTTGCAATCCTCTATTGTTAAATCCTCGGCAACTGCTCCTTTGGGTAGTTTATAGTTGCTTTTCTTATATGCTATATAGGCTCCGTAACGACCGTTTATTATTTGCAACTCCGGCTCCTCTTCAAAGGTTTTTAATATTCGGCTTTGCTCCTCACTGCGCTTTGCCTCTATTAGTTGAATTGCCTCTTCGAGTGTTATCTCTAATGGTTTATACTCTTTGGGTAATGATGTAAATTTACCATCGTGGCGGATATAGGGACCAAACTTTCCTACTCCTATAACTATCTCTTTCTCTTCAAAAGTTCCCAATGTACGGGGTAATGCAAATAGTTTTAGGGCTTGTTCCAAGGTTATGTTGCTTAGTGTTTGTCCCTCCATTAATGAGGCAAATATTGGTTTCTCCTCCTCTTCGGCTGTTCCCAATTGTACTACTGGTCCAAAACGTCCTATTTTTACTGATACTCTGCGTCCTGTTGCAGGATCGGTTCCCAATACTCGCTCTCCTACTTTATTGCCTGAGTGTTGCGATGATGCAGACTCTACCTCCGGATGGAATGTTTCATAGAATGTTGCTATTGCTCCGTTCCATGTATTCTCTCCGTCTGCTATACTATCAAACTCCTCTTCTACTTTTGCTGTAAAGTTGTAGTTTAATATGTCGGGGAAGTTCTCAGTTAGATAATCATTAACCACTATTCCTATATCGGTAGGTATTAGTTTTCCTTTTTCGCTTCCTACATTTTCGGTTTTAATGGTTGATGTTGTCTTTCCTTTTTTTAGTGTAATTATCTTATACTCTCTCTTTACTCCGCTTTTTGTTCCTCGTTCAACATATTCGCGTTGCTGTATTGTTGATATTGTGGGGGCGTATGTTGATGGACGTCCTATTCCCAACTCTTCGAGTTTGTGTACCAAACTTGCCTCTGAGTAGCGAAGTGGAGCCATAGTGAAACGTTCAACAGCCTCTCCTGAGTTTAGAGTTAATTTGTCTCCCATTTGAATAGGAGGCAATACCGATGTTTCGCTCTCTTTCTCGCCATCTTCATCGGTTGTCTCAACATATAGGCGTAAGAATCCGTCAAACTTCACAACCTCTCCTATTATCACAAACTTCTCTTCGCCATTAACTGTCTGAACACTTATTGTGGTTTTTTTAGTTTGTGCCGGTGTCATTTGAGATGCTACGGTACGTTTCCATATCAGGTCGTATAGGCGTTTCTCTTGAGAGTTACCCTCTATCTCGCTATTTGCTATGTAGGTTGGGCGAATTGCCTCGTGTGCCTCTTGTGCCCCTTTTGAACTTGTATGGAAATTATGTGGGTATGAGTACTCTTTTCCAAACTTCTCGATTATTGTCTCTTTTGCGGTGTTTATTGCTAAAGATGACAAGTTTACCGAGTCGGTACGCATATATGTTATAAGTCCTGCCTCGTATAGGTGTTGTGCCACTCGCATTGTTTGCGATACGGTAAAACCTAATTTACGTGCTGCCTCTTGTTGTAAGGTTGATGTTGTAAAAGGTGGTGCTGGATATTTTTTTAATGGTTTAACGGTTATATCGTTTACCTCAAACTCCTCGGTTGAGAGTTTTTGCAATAGTGCCTCGGCATCTCTTTCGTTTGCCGGACGGAATTGTAATTCGCCTTTTAGTTTGTTTCCTTCGGCATCTTTAAAGATTGCTGTTATTTTAAATGATGCTTCGGGTGTGAAATTCTCTATCTCTCGCTCTCTTTCTACAATCAAGCGTACTGCTACTGATTGTACTCGCCCTGCTGATAGTGCAGGTTTTATCTTTCGCCAAAGTATTGGAGATAGTTCAAATCCTACAATTCTATCTAAAACTCGTCGTGCTTGTTGTGCATTTACAAGGTTTATGTCTATCTCTCGTGGATTCTCTATTGCCGACAGTATAGCATCTTTTGTTATCTCATGGAATACTATACGGCGTGTCTTCTCAGGTGTTAACCCAAGCACTTCATATAGGTGCCATGCTATTGCCTCTCCCTCACGGTCTTCATCGGATGCTAACCATACAATATCTGCCGCTTTTGCTGCTTTTTTTAGGGTATCTACAACTTGTTTTTTGTCTGAAGGTATTTCATATATGGGTAAGAATCCCTTTTCTACATTAATACTGAAATCCTTTTTCTTCAAGTCTCTTATGTGTCCGTAACTCGACAAAACCTTATACTCCTTCCCTAAAAACTTCTCTATTGTCTTTGCTTTGGCGGGAGACTCAACTATAACTAAATTTGACTGCATACTCTTCCTTTTTGCTTTAAACACTCTCGCCTTGTTGGCGTAGATACTCTTCGGCAACTTGTTTTAACTCTTGGTACCACTCCTCGCCAAAGTGTCTTACAAGAGGTCCTTCAAGAAACTGGTAAACTCTTATTCCTTTCTCTTTTCCGAGTTTTACCGCTCCTCTGCATATTTTCCTCTCATCATAATTCACTGCTGTGAATGTTGGATATTCTGTTAAGCGTATGGGATATAGGTGACACGATACCGGTTTTTTAAACTTACATTCGCCTCTGTTATACCCTATCTCCAACGCACACAGACATACTCCTTTTTTATCGTATGTGCAGAAAACGCAATCTTTGTTTCCTATTATTGAGGTGACTAAATCGCCCTCCTCATCAACATACGATACTCCTTGTTTTTTTATAACCTCTCGTGCCTCTTTGGGTAACTGATCTATTACAGCAGGGAGAGCCTCGTTTAATGCCTCCTCTTCCTCTTTGGTTATTGGAGCTCCTGCATCTCCCTCTATACAGCAAGCCCCTTTGCAATCGTCAAGATTACAACAGAAGTAACATTCGATTACATCGAGACTTACCAGAGTATCCCCTATCTTTATCACCTTTCAGACTATTTTATAAGGTTCTTTCCGCTCATTTCGGCTGGTTGCTCTAATCCCATTATGTTTAAGATAGTGGGGGCAACATCTGCCAATATTCCGTTTTCAATTTGTGCTGATTTGTTCTCTGTTACATACACACATGGTACCGGATTCAATGAGTGTGCTGTGTTTGGTGTATTATCGCTATTTACTGCGTTGTCGGCATTTCCATGGTCGGCAATGATTATTGCCTCATATCCTGTTGCCTTTGCTGCCTCAATTACATCTTTTACACAAGCATCTACCGCAACTACTGCTTTCTCTATTGCTTCGTATATTCCTGTGTGACCTACCATATCGCCATTAGCAAAGTTTACTACTATGAAATCAAATTTGTCTGATTTTATAGCCTCTACCAATTTATCTTTTACCTCGTATGCACTCATTTCGGGTTTAAGGTCGTATGTTGCTACTTTTGGTGATGGTACAAGAATACGCTCCTCATTGTCGTATGGTGTTTCACGTCCTCCGTTAAAGAAGAATGTTACGTGTGCATACTTTTCTGTTTCTGCAATATGAAGTTGTGTTTTGCCTTTACTTGCAAGATACTCTCCTAATGTGTTTACTACATTCTCTTTGTCAAATAGAATGTGTACTCCCTTGAATGATGCATCGTAGGGTGTCATACAGTAGTATTGTAATCCCGGGATTGTCATCATTCCCTCCTCAGGCATATCTTGTTGTGTAAGAACTATTGTTAACTCTTTTGCACGGTCGTTACGATAGTTGAAGAATATTACTACATCGCCCTCTTTAATTGTTCCATCAAATCCGCTATTTACAATTGGTTTGATAAACTCATCTGTAACTCCTTCATCATACGACTCTTGCATTGCTACAACCATATCTTCGGCTTTTTTACCTACTCCTTTTACCAATAGGTCGTACGCCTCTTTTACACGCTCCCAACGTTTGTCGCGGTCCATTGCATAGTAGCGTCCTATGATTGATGCTATTCGTCCTGCACTTTTTTGGCAATGGTCTGTTAATGCCTCAATAAATCCTTTTCCGCTTTTGGGATCGGTATCACGACCATCCATAAAACAGTGGATGAAACAGTTGTCAATAGCATACTCTTTTGCTATATCGCAAAGTTTGTAAAGATGCTCTAATGAACTGTGTACTCCTCCGTCAGAGGTTAATCCCATAAAGTGAATGTTTTTGCCATTCTCTTTTGCATATGAGAAAGCCGATACTATTTCGGGGTTTTGAAGAATGGTATTCTCTTTACATGCCTTATTAATTTTTACGAGGTCTTGATATACTACGCGACCTGCTCCAATGTTAAGGTGTCCTACCTCAGAGTTACCCATTTGTCCATCGGGTAAACCTACATTCTCGCCACTTGCTTGAAGTTGTGAGTTTGGATATGTACTTACCAAATAATCCCAATAGGGAGTGGGTGTGTTATAGATAACGTCTGCTTTGTCGTGGTTGCCAATTCCCCAACCATCCAAAATCATTAAAAGGGCTTTTTTACTCATAGCGTTAATTATTTTGTTGTTATTATTACTTTCGTTTTCTGTATGTTCAGATGCCAGTTCTGAAATTTTTTGCGAAGTTACTCTATTTTCTGCTAACTTTGAATAGTTTTGTGCATCAAAAATTCGCTTTTTGGCCTCTTCGTCATTTAAAATCAACTTGTAGGCCTTACGTGCAGCCTCTTGCTGGGCTGCTTTTTTTGAACGTCCTTTACCTCGTCCACAGGCAATGCCCTCAATAAATACTTCAAACTTGAATATTTGACAGTTGCCTTTTTCGGTGTGATTGTCGAGTAGGATATAATCTATATCTACTCTGTTTTTTTGGCACCACTCCATTAATCTTGATTTATAATTCTCTTCGGTTTGTGCCAACATGTCCATATCAATATATGGTGTTACTATTTTATCTTTGACAAATTTACGACATACATCGTATCCTTTGTCTAAATATATTGCTCCTATAAGAGCCTCTAAGGCATTTCCGCCTATATGGTTATTTAATAGGGTGATATCGTATGAAACAGATAAAATATCGCTGATGTTCATCTGTTGTGCTATTCTGTCCAAACTTTTACGTTGTACAATGCTCGACCTCATATTGGTCAAGAACCCCTCTCGCTCGTTTGGGTATTTGTGATACAATATATCACTGACTATAGTGTCTAAAATGGTATCGCCCAAAAACTCTAAGCGTTCATTATTTAGCCTCTCGCCATCTTTACGTGTTGCCTTAATTGAGGCATGCGAAAGGGCTTCTCTATAAATTTCTAAATTATCAGGGATAAATCCCAATAATTTATAGAGTAAAAAATAAGACTTCTTACCCCAAAGAGTAAAAAGTCTTATCTTAAAATATAGTTCGCTTAACACCGTTATTTTACAAATTTTTTAACTATTAAACTTGCATTGTGACCTCCGAAACCGAAGGTGTTTGATAACGCTACATTTACTACCCTCTTTTGGGCTTTGTTAAATGTATAGTTAAGAGAATAGTCTATTTCAGGATCTTCATCACCCTCTTCGTGATTGATTGTTGGAGGAACTATATCTTCTTGCACTGTTTTAACACAAACAAGTGCCTCCATTGCTCCTGCTGCACCTAAAAGGTGTCCAGTCATAGATTTTGTAGAACTGATGTTCAGTTTCTTGGCATGTTCTCCAAAAACCTCTTTTATTGCCTTTACTTCCGATATATCTCCAACAGGTGTTGATGTTCCGTGAATGTTGATATAATCTACATCTTCAGGGTTAATCTCTGCATCGGCAAGAGCATTTTTGATTACTAGTTTTGCTCCTAAACCTTCGGGGTGTGATGCTGTTAAGTGATGTGCATCTGCCGAAAGACCTCCTCCGATAACCTCAGCATATATCTTTGCTCCACGTGCTAACGCATGTTCCATCTCTTCTAAAACTAAACATGCTGCTCCCTCGCCAAGAACAAATCCGTCTCTACTTGCACTCAATGGACGACTTGCTGTTTGAGGAGAATCGTTACGAGTTGATAATGCGTGCATTGCATTAAATCCTCCGATTCCTGTGATGTTAACTCCTGCTTCTGCTCCTCCTGATACAATTATATCTGCTTTCCCTAAACGTATTAGGTTGAATGCGTCAATAAGTGCATTTGTTGATGAAGCACAAGCTGATACTGTTGCGTAGTTAGGACCTCTAAATCCGTATCGCATTGATATATGTCCTGCTGCTATATCAGGAATAATTTTAGGGATAAAGAAAGGACTAAATCTTGGACCTTTTTCAGGGTGAAGGAAATACTCTCCAACTTCATCCTCAAATGATTTCAAACCTCCGATACCTGCTGAATAGACAACACCTACACGATCTTTATTTACCGTCTCCATATCGAGGTTTGCATCCTCTACCGCTTGCACTGCCGAAGCAATTGCTAATTGAGTATAACGGTCAAGTCTTCGAGCATCACGACGCTCGATATATTGTATTGGATCGAAGTTTTTAACTTCGCATGCAAATTGTGTCTTAAATAATGAGGCATCGAAAAGAGTAATAGGTCCGGCACCGCTTACCCCGTTAATAAGAGCATTCCATGTGGTTTCTACATCGTTACCTAACGGAGTAACCGCTCCCAAACCTGTTACTACAATTCTTTTTAATTCCATAAGATTATAAAAGTAATCTGATTACTGTAGTTTAGACTCGATAAATTTGATTGCGTCACCTACAGTTGAGATTGACTCTGATTGATCCTCGGGAATAGTAATATCAAATACTTTCTCGAACTCCATGATCAACTCTACTGTATCAAGAGAATCAGCACCAAGGTCGTTTGTGAAGCTTGCCTCTGGAGTTACCTCTGACTCATCAACACTAAGTTTGTCTACAATAATTGCTTTTACTTTTTCAGAAATCTCAGACATAATTTTAAGATTTAAGTTAATAAAATAAAATATCTAATCGACTGCAAAGATAACTCTTTTTATAGTTCCTAAAAAAATATTTGGGCATTAAAATTAAAGAAATTGCACATCTAAATACCTAATGTGCAATTTATAAAGGGTTTAGTTATCGTGTTAATATATGTTAATTTTATGTATTATTCCTTGAATCCTAAATTTTTAAGTATAGGTAAATAGCGTTCATCTACCCCTGTTACTCTATATGCTCCAAATTCGCGACGGAAGGGATATTCTACTCTCAGTTTCTCAAAATTTGCAGGATTTTGTTTTAAACGTTCAAAATCCTCAAGTGGATTATATGTTGCAAGTACTGCATCGAGTATAATATTTTTTGATTTGCTTAAATCTATTATATCGTTTTTAGGGGTTGCTCTATTGGGTGTAAACTCAATATCAACACCTAAGAACTTTGCTACCTCTTCAACTGAAGTGCGAGAGCCATTAAATTTGCCATCATCGGAATATCCTGCTATGTGCGAAGTGGCAATAAATGCTTCATCTATTAATGGGGTATATATTCCATTGGGTTCATTCTCCCATGTATCAACTACAAAGTCTGAGATTTTACCATCTTGCTTTGCTTTATATAGTGCTTTATCATCTACTACTCCTCCTCTTGCACTATTGATAAAGAATGGTTTTCTGGTTAGTGAGTTAAAGAAGTTGCTGTCTGCTAAATGTTTTGTGGGGTGCTCTCCTGCTTTAATCAGAGGGGTGTGCATTGTTATAACATCGCATTGCTCGGCTATCTCTTTAAGAGTGACAAATCCTTCGTTCCCCTCCCTCTCTGCTCGTGGTGGATCATTTAGCAAGAGTTTGAAGCCAACTTTTGAGAGGTAATCGCATACTGCCTTGCCTACGTTTCCTACTCCTACTACTCCTACTGTTACCTCTGAGGGGGTAAGAGCTTTTTTATCGCAATAGAGAAGTAGCGACGCTAATACGTATTGTGCAACTGAGTAGGCATTACATCCCGGAGAGTTACGCCACATAATGCCATGTTGCTGACAATAATCGGTATCAATGTGGTCAATACCTATGCTTGCTGTCATTATAAATTTACATTTACTACCACTCAGTAAAGCAGGGGTGCATTTTGTCGGGGTGCGGATTATTAAAACATCTGCATCCTTAATTGCACTGTTGTCTATATTCTCGGCTGGTACATACTCTACATTGGCATAGGCATCTAGTACTCCTCGCAAATAGGGGATATGGCCATCAACTACTATTTTCATCTCTTTTTGTGTTATCTATTGCAGAACAAAAGTAATCAATAATTATTTAACACCGGTATAGTTATAAAGATTTATGTCAGATATTGTACGAATAACCTGTTTAAAATTGCAACTTTGTAAAACATTTGTTTACTTTGCAAAATATAATAGATAATTTTACCAATAGTTATGACTTTTACCGAAAAGAGCAACCGAATATTTTGGAATGTTTGTTTAGATTACCACAAACATGATGATGTTGATGCTTGTATGCAAAACCCTTACGAGACTTCAACCATCGAATATTCATTGTATAAAAAGTGTTGGATTGATGCTGTGCAATGGCACTTGGAAGATATTATTCGCAATCCCGAAATAGAACCTATAACAGCTCTATATATTAAAAGAAGAATTGATAAATCAAATCAAGACCGTACCGATTTGGTTGAGATGATTGATAGTTACTTCAGAGATAAGTACAAAGATGTTGAGGTTGCTCAAGATGCTACAATAAACACCGAAAGCCCTGCATGGGCAATTGACCGTTTGTCAATTTTGGCTCTTAAAATATATCATATGCAACAAGAGGTTGAGCGTACCGATGCAACAAAAGAACATATTCAAAAGTGTCAAGCAAAATTGGATATTTTGTTGGAACAACGTATCGACCTATCAACAGCAATAGAGACTCTATTAAACGACATAGAGGCAGGACGCAAATATATGAAAGTATATCGTCAAATGAAGATGTACAACGACCCTGAAACAAACCCAGTCCTCTACGGTAAAAAGTAGAAAGGGATATGAGCAAAACATGCGATAAAATTCTTGTAATACGACTATCGGCATTGGGTGATGTAGCTATGGTTATTCCTGTGCTATATCCTATTTGTCGAGAATATCCACAAAAGGAGTTTACTCTTTTAACCTCGCCTATGGCTGCTCAACTATACGTTGATACGCCCGAAAACCTTATTGTAAAGAGTGTTGATACTAAAAAAGATTATAAGGGCTTAAAGGGTATATTTAAACTATTTGGAGAGTTAAAGAGAGAACGATTTGATGCTGTTGCTGACCTGCATGATGTGCTACGCTCAAAGATTTTATCGTTACTCTTTAAGATAAGCGGTGTAAAGGTTGCAACTATCAACAAAGGGCGTAACGAAAAACGTAATATAACATCACCTGATAAGAGTGGCTCATTGAAGCAACTTAAAACATCGTTTGAACGCTACGCCGATGTTTTTAAAGAGTTAGAACTGGTGGCAAAGCAGGATTTTAAACCGCTCAATGTTTCAACTCCTATACCCGAATGGTTACAACGCAATACTACTGATAAAACAAAATGGATTGGTGTTGCTCCTATCTCTCTTCACAAAGGGAAGAACTACCCTTTGGAGAGAATGAGAGAGGTTGTGGAGAGGCTTGCTCAAACCAAGCAGTATAAGATATTTATTTTTGGCTCTCCATCGGATGGTAAGTTGCTTGACAGTTGGCAAGATAAAGAGGGGTATATAATTTCGTTGTGTAACCATAAATTGGGTTTTAGAAACGAAATGGCTCTTATGAAACAACTTGTAGTTGTTGTTTCGATGGACTCTTCCAATATGCACATTGCCCGTCTTGTGGGAACGCCTGTTATTTCTGTTTGGGGTGCCACTCACCGATATACGGGTTTCTTGGGCTGGGGATTGAACAAAGAGAGTGTTATTGAACGTAACGACCTTGAGTGCCGACCTTGTTCGGTATTTGGAAACAGACCTTGCAAGTATGGCGATTATAGATGTATGGATATAGCCCCTGAAAAGGTTATAGAGAAAATAAAAGAGATTTCAGTGGGGGAATAGAGCAGATGAAAGTTATCATAAACAATCAATATAGCAACATAAAAGAGTGGGTTGAGCAACTCCCTCAGACCTTTGATAATATTGGAGAGATAGTTTATCAGGCACGTAATACTCTAAAAAAGATGCAACTGCCAAATGGTGAAGAGGTGGTGGTAAAGAAATATGCAATTCCCATTTTTATAAACAAAGTTGTATACCAGTTCTTCAGAAAGTGTAAAGCTCGTAGAGCTTACGAGAATGCCGAAAAGTTACTATCGTTGGGGATACCAACTCCAAAGCCTGTGTTTTACATAACTGTTAAAAAAGATGGTCTATTTCATCAAGGCTATTTTGGCTGCATAAATAACCCTACTAAAAATATAATGCGAGAGTTTGTTGATAGTGCAAACGGGGGTGAAGATGTTCTAAAGCAATTTGCAGCCTTTACAAAGATGGTGCATGACAAAAAGATTCTCCATATTGACTACTCTCCCGGGAACATTATATATGAGAAGGGTGAGGATGGAGTGGTAAAGTTTTCACTTCTTGACCTCAACAGAATGAGGTTCGGGAAAGAACTAACTCGCAAAGAACGACTATACAACTTCAGGAGAATGTTCCGTTGCAAAGAGTCTCTTGCTATACTCGTTGGAGAGTACGCTCGCCTTTGTGGCTGGAACGAAGATGAGGCTATTAAAGAAGCAACAGTGTATAGCAACCAATTTTGGGAAAAAACTGATAAGAGAAACGAATATAAACGACGTCGTAATGAAAGACGTAAAAGATAACCATACAACAAAAGATGGAAGATTTTGATATAAGAAACATAAACAGTTACGATGAACGCGATACCGACAAAGTGTTGCGACCTTTGAACTTTGATGATTTTAGCGGACAAGAGAAAATCATTGAGAACTTAAAGGTGTTCGTAGCGGCAGCAAAACTACGTGGTGAGTCGCTTGACCACCTACTTTTGCACGGCCCTCCAGGACTTGGCAAAACAACTCTTGCCAACATTGTAGCTAATGAACTTGGAGTGGGATTTAAGGTAACTTCGGGACCTGTGTTAGATAAACCCGGCGACCTTGCAGGATTACTCACTTCGCTTGAGCCAAACGATGTGTTGTTCATTGATGAGATACATCGCCTAAGCCCAATAGTAGAGGAGTATCTATACTCGGCAATGGAGGATTTCAGGATTGATATAATGATAGATAAAGGGCCAAGTGCACGTTCAATACAACTATCGTTAAACCCCTTTACTCTTGTTGGTGCTACAACCCGAAGCGGACTACTCACAAGCCCCCTAAGAGCCAGATTTGGTATTAACAGCCACTTGGAGTATTACGACCACAAGACTCTTGCCAACATTATTAAACGTTCGGCAACCATACTAAAAGTGCCTTGTACCGAAGAGGCTGCAACTGAGATTTCGTTACGAAGTAGGGGTACTCCACGTATAGCCAACGCTCTGCTTCGCCGAGTCAGAGACTTTGCTCAGATAAAGGGTAGTGGCAAGATTACTCTCGACATTGCACGTTTCTCGTTAGAGGCTCTAAACATTGATAAATTTGGATTGGATGAGATAGACAACAAGATACTATCTATAATTATTGATAAATTTAAAGGTGGCCCTGTGGGTGTAAATACCATAGCAACTGCGTTGGGCGAGGACTCTGGAACTCTTGAGGAGGTATATGAGCCTTTCTTAATAAAAGAGGGTTTTATAAAACGTACTCCTCGCGGAAGAGAGGTAACCGAACTCGCATACAAACATTTGGGACGCACACCAGCAACTCCTCAAGGCACTCTATTTGATTTATAAGATGGCAGGATTAAAATCATTGGCAAAAGATACCGCAATATACGGACTAAGCAGCATATTAGGTAAATTCCTGAATTGGTGCTTTGTGTTTCTGTATATAAACGTATTACGTTCCACTTCGGACTACGGAATAGTAACAAACCTATACGCCTATATGGCTCTGTTACTGATAATACTTACCTACGGAATGGAGACAGGCTTCTTCCGCTTTGCCAATGACAAAGAGAACAACAATCCTATGAGGGTATATAGCACCACGCTTATATCCATAGCCACTACATCGGCTCTGTTTATTGCAATAGTTGCACTCTTCCTTAACCCCATATCAACCATAATGGGCTACCCCAATGGGCAAGAGTGCGTGATGATGTTGGCTATAATAATAGCAATTGATGCCTTTATATCTATACCCTTTGCCTATCTGCGATACCAAAAGAGAGCCATTAGATTTGCTTCGCTAAAACTAATAAACATAGCACTTAACATTGCTCTGAACCTATTCTTCTTTTTGCTATGCCCATACATATATGAGCGTAACCCCGAAGCGGTATCGTGGTTTTTCAGTTACGACAAGTTGGTATATTACATCTTTGTATCTAACCTGATAAGTTCGGTTGCAACACTGCTGATGCTACTGCCTCAACTCAGAGGATTTAAATACACCTTTGACAAGAAACTATGGTGTACTATGCTCCGCTACTCCTTGCCAATACTTGTACTGGGGATAGCAGGGATAATGAATCAGACCTTTGATAAGATGTTCTACCCTATCCTTGCAGCAAATCGCCCCGCATATATGGAGGAGTTAGGAATATACGGAGCAGTATTTAAAATTGCCATAGTAATGGTTATGTTCACACAAGCATTCCGCTTTGCTTACGAGCCATTCATTTTTGCAAAAAACAAGAACGAGCAAGGCGATGCTAAAACTACATACGCCCTAACGATGAAATATTTTATCATAACATCGTTACTCATATTCTTGGGCGTGATGTATTACATTGATATAGTATCGTTTTTAATGCCCCCAGCCTACTTCAAAGGCATACATATTGTGCCTGTGATAATGGCAGCAGAGGTGTTCTTTGGCGTAATCTTTAACCTGTCGTTGTGGTATAAACTGACCGACCGCACTCAATGGGGTGCATACCTGTCAATATTTGGTTTTGTAATACTTGCAACTGTAAACATTCTCTTTGTTCCCCAATATGGATATGTAGCCTGTGCATGGGCATCGTTTGCCTGCTACTTTGCTATGATGGTTGCATCATACATTATTGGGCAACACTACTACCCAATAAAATACCCACTAAAAGAGATAGGTGCATACACTCTCCTTGCTGCCATACTTTATGTGGCGGGAATGTACACCCCTATCGAAAATACAATACTTAAATACACCCTTCGCACCGCCCTGCTTATGATATATTTAGTTGCAGTTGCTATGCCTATGCTTAAAGCGAGGAGGGGGTAAGAGGGATAGATTATATATAAAATACTCTATAATATTTATATTATTCTACCTTATCGTATTTAGCATACAATGGATATTTGCTATTAGTTTTTGTATTAGTATTATTAGAAACTTCTTTTAGCAACATCTTTCCTGAATCCCAATGTGTTATACCTACCACACACTCTTCACAATGCCATACTCCATTTTCATCTTGCTCAGGGATATATATCTTTCCCTCATATTTTGATTTAGCATTCTTAGTTTCATTACTAACTTCTATCTCTGTATTTTTTTCTTTTTCTTGTACTTTGAAAGATATTGTATCTTTAACCTCGGATTTTATCTCCTCCCATTTTGGGAAGAATCCTGGCAATTTAGTTTCCTCTACACAAGACTTAAACCATAGGCATATATCCATAGCAATATACAATATTGCTCGGAATAAATTTATATTCTTTGTTTCTCTAACATATTTCTCAACACCTAATGGAACATCATCTTTTTTATGAGACCCCTCTTGTGTAATATCAAGAAAAAGCCATAAACTACGAGTAAGAGGTTTTGGCATAATTTCCTCGCCATCTAATATTTTGTACTTTTCATGTTGTTTGTTGGATAAGAAGCGACTTATTTCCCCCAAACGTTCAATCCTCGGTATAATTTTAAGTTTCTTGCATTCAGCGAATATTGATTCAACTATCTTTCTCATAGGATTGAAATAGTCTTCTGTACTTTTCCAATCATCGGAATATTCATATAAAAGAGCATTAAAAAGAGACTCTTGATTACCATCAATCAAAGATGCTGCTTCAAGCTCTTTTGCAAACTTTTTTCTAATACGGAATGAAGACGAATTAATATGTTCAACATCCTCTTTTATTTTTTGAAACATCTTCTCAATATCGCAACCTTTCTCAAAGAACCGTCCTGTTTGAATAAAATCGTCAAATTCTCCATTTTGAAAAGTATTAAAATATCTCTTCTTACCAGTGTATAGATAAAATGGGATCACACGTTTTTGATTGTATGAATCCATAATCCTACTTATCTGTATCAAACCAGTAAAGTCATTTTCCTTTGCAGGAGCAAGAGATGTTTTATTAAAATTGGCATCCGTTATAACTGCATCAACTATATCATAAAATTTACGCATTATTTCCTCAAACTCATAGAAAGAACGAGCTTTACCAATTACCTCAATACCTGTTTTCCTAAGCTCACGCTTTAAACCACCCAAACCTATTTCAGGACATATATTGTAAATATCATCATCTACCCATATAATATTACATATATTCTTCTTCATATGTTGAAAATTTTTCTATTTCACTTTCCTCATAATATTCAAGAGGAATCATAATATTTATTTTTACATTCCAAATATCGTCATTACTTAAACTTATATATCCATGATGCCGTTTTGTAATTTGATATATATGAAATCCACCTCTTCCTGTATTTCCGTTTGCTCCTCCAAACTCCCCCTCTCTTATATACTTTTCAATAGTAAAATCTTTAGGGAAAGATGCTCCATTATTAGCAATACTTATTAAGACACATGGAAGATTATTGACTACGGTATATGAGGTTGATATTTGGATTTGTGGATCCTCTATATCAACTCCATCAAATCCATGCCTATTCGCATTTTCAAGAACAGCATCCAACAGAACCTTCATAAATACTTCATCGATTTTGAAAGTAGTATCATCATTAAGTTTAGTATCCAAACTTACAAAAAAATCCTTTTTAGCATAGTTTTCCCATGCCTTACAATATTTCTGCAGAAACTCATTGATAGATTTTTCTTCTAAATTCATATGTTGAGATGAAAAATCATCATCAATGCTATTGATAAGTCTACGCATATATTCAAAATTGTCATACAACATATAATATGTCTCCTCTAACCCTTCAACATACTTCAATTCAGATATAGCATCAAACATCTTATGGTATGTTGTTCCCAACATATGAGAAAGTTGTCCAGATATATTTCTGTGAGCGAGACGTTTTTCGTCAGATATACTACGTGATTTTTCAAATAACAAATATTGAGTCTTGCAATTTAGTATATACTTATTATCAGTATTATTATCTAATGTATCGGTATATACTGATGGAAGAAGACAATAGTCACATTGTGCAAATATATAACCTTCTATTCTTTTGCTATATTCACATGATTCAGCATAAACAATATCATTAAATATTGGCCAAATAAATTTATCTTTTTGCAAACCGCTACTTGCATCAATAACCTTAGCAATTGAATTAGAAGAATACTTATCCAAATAAAGAAGAATATGGTCAGATTCTGTTTTAAATGCCTCTTGAGGTAATTCAACAATAGCTCCAAGAATTCCTGTATTCACTATCCTTTTACGAATACTCTTATATAAACTATCGTAACAGAATATTTTAGGAAGAATAATATATGCACAACTCATACCTTCTGCCAATATAAACTTATTTATTAACTCTGAAACAAGTTTAGCATCTGATTCTTTAGCATCCTTATACGATTCCATAGGTGGTGTACATATCATGCTCCAACCACCAGTATAATCATTGAAATCAGCTGACATAGAATCTTCATGATAAATATTCTTGTTCTTGAAAATGTCTATACTATTATTTAAATTATTAAATAAAAGACGCAATTCTCCTATTAAGTGAAATGTTTCATTAGATTCTAAACCAGAATACCAGCTATTTTCCTGAGCAGCAACCCTTCTTGCTCTTATTTCTTCAAGAGTAGAACACTCTCCTCCTTCAATAGCCTCATCAACCCTATTTTCAAGCATATCAATGTGTTTCTTACAAAAAGAAGAAACCCCTGCAAAAGGATTGAAGATTGCCATTCCTTCAATATCAGCGTCCTCTCCTGCAGCACACCAATATATCAAACTTTCTAGTTCATCAGACAATATAGGGCAAAGATTACTATTTTTTTCTACCAAAACATATTTTTCAACAAAAAACTCCATAATCTCAGCTAGAAGTTTTTGATCTTTTCCTACACCATTTACAAGTTCCTTTGAGAAATTATCAAGTAGTAAAGATATTTCATCTGTCGTATCTTCACATTTTAATCTAGTTTTTTTATGTAGGTCTAAACATTTACTGAAATATTCCTTATTTGTCTGTTCTATCTCGTCAAGACTTTTACCATCTATAATAAAATCAAAAATATAAAAAGATAATATCTCATGAAATATAGGAAAAGGATTCTCTCCGAATGAATAATATTTACTATTTTCAACTATACTCCAAAGATTGTTTTTTATTTGTTCTGACATAGCCTACATAAATTTAGATTAGACATTAATTTTAGGTTTCTGAGTGCAAAACTACTACCATTCTGTGCAGTTTTGCTGCATAGGAAAATATTTATTATAATTTTCTTCTATCTTTTTTGCTATTTGCTCTCTTAGTTCTTGTGGCTCAAGTACTTCTACATCGGCACCAAAGGAGAGGATTAATGATTCTAATTCTCTGTTTGGGATTACATCTATGGCTACTATCCTATTTTCGTTATCCACTTTTCGCATCGATTCGTGCAGTGGCTTGGAGATTATATAGGGGTATCTATTGGGCGAGAATTGTAGTTTTACTCGCACCACCTCTTTGTTGTGCGGGATGGTTACTCCTATTACATCGGAGAAGTATTCGTCTATATCTTCTATAATGTTATCTTCGGTATAGGGTATTGCAGATGCTTCTATTGTTTTTATTCGGTCTAATGCTATATGTGATATTCTCTGTTCCTCATTGTTCAATCCCATCAAAAACCAGCGGTTGTTATATTGTTTTATGTAATAGGGGTGAATATCCCACTCACATTCGGGTTTGTTAAATGGGGTATAGATAATATGTAATACTTGTTTATTGACTATTGCGTTGAATATGGGCGATAGGTATTTCACTCCCTCGATATAGGCGTTTGCCTCCATTGAGATTACGCTCTTGGTTGTGCCTTTTATTCCTAACTTATCTTCGAGGTTAGTGGTTAATTCTTCAATCCATTCGCATTGGGGCAATCCTTTAAAGCGGTTTAACAGGAAGGTCATTTCGCGAATTTGCGATACTTCTTCGCTCGTTACGGGTTGTTTTTTGATTGAATAGTCTTTGTCAGAGTAGCGGTAATATACTCTCTTGCCCTCTTTTATTTTTTTTAAGGGTATCTCCCAACTTGAGGAGCTTTCCATAAATTTTATGTCCTCAAATATCTGCCTGCGGCTTATCCCTGGACTTAGTGGATTGGAATATCTGCTCCCTCCTGTATATTCATATAATGCCTCATTACATGCTTGTATAAGGTCTTCGATATAGTATTTGCGATAGAAATTGCTAAAGCAATTATCAAGTGCAAAGTATCTTACAAGTGGATGTGATGTTATTGGCATATAGTGGGTTTATTATAAGGTAAAATAGGTATTTAATCTAAAAATTGTTCTACTACGTTAGAGTCATTCTGGAAGAACATTATATAATATATGGGTATATATGTTATTCCATTTTCTGTGTAAACTCTTTGTTCGTTAGATAGCACATAGGCTCGTTTGATATTGTATTCTTTATTTGATATGAATTTATCTAATGCGCTATGAATTGTATAATCTTTACCTGACTTTACTTCGATTGGGATGTTTGATAGATTATCTGTATCATCTATTAAATAATCTACTTCGCCATTTTTCTTATTGTCGTAATAATATAGTTCGTATCCATGAGCCTTTAGTTCTTGTGCTACTACTGTTTCATAGATTGAACCTAGGTTTATGCTACGAATATCGGACATTACTGCCTTTATATTGTTACGATAGAATATACCTGAAAGTATTCCTACATCGTTCAAATAAAGTTTTAGTAGATTTTTCCCACTATTCTCGGCTAATGGATATGATGGCTTACTAATTGCTTTTACTTCGAGTGCTATTCCTGCTGATATCAAATACTCAAATTCATCTAAATAATCGCTTGATCGTTTCCAATCTTTATCTTCTATATCCTTAATTATTACTCTTTTTTTCTTGTTCTCAAGATTTGAGGGTATCATATCATAGATACGGCGTATCTTCAATTTTTTGTTGTTCTCTGCTTCGTATTTAGATGCATCTATTCCGTATAAATCGTGAGTTCCTTTTTGTATAGACCTAAATTCTACTACATTACGGCTTTCGATAAATGTTTCAACAGCCTTGGGTAAACCTCCTACTAATAAATATTTTTTGAAGAGGTCTATCATCTTATCATGCATTGTATCTGATAATGGTTGTTGTTTATCGAAACTTTCTCTCATTGCTTCAATGACAACTTCACCAACTCCATTGGCATAAAGGAATTCTTCAAAATCCATCGGATACATGTGTTGTATCTCTAAACTTCCGATAGGTACTGATTGTGTATTTTTTAATGTTACTCCGAGCAAAGAGCCACTGGCTATATATGTGAATTTATTTTCAGTCATTAGGAACTTCACCAGCGTTAGAAGATGATCATACGCTTGTATTTCATCAATAAAGACAAGGGTATTGGACTTATCTCCCATTTTATCTCCAGCAACCATACTCATCGCCATATAAAAGTCTTTGGTGGTTTTGGCATCGGCAAATATTCTATCTCCCAACTTGTCTTCTTCCATATTGATCTCAATATAGTTAGAAAACTTCTTTTGCCCTACCCAACGAATTATATATGATTTACCTATTTGACGTGCTCCATCAATTAATAACATTCTATTGGAATCTGACAATAGATACTCTTCGATCCTTTTTGTTATTTTTCTGTATAGCATATTCTACTTATTTACAGGCACAAATATAGTATATTTTTTTAATTTAGGTGCGTTTTCCTATAAAAAAGCATATCAAAAAGGTGCGTTTTCAGTAAATTTTAGCCCCTAAAAAGGTGCGTTTTCCTACGGAGTATTACTCAAAGATTAGTGAGAGGGCTTTGTTTTCGGCTGCTTCCATTATCTCGCGTTCGCCTTCGCCTTTGTCGTTTATGCCACATAGGTGAAGGATGCCATGTATTATTACTCGGTGTAGTTCTCGCTCATACTCTTCGCCAAATTGTTGGGCATTGGTGCGAACGGTGTCGAGGCTTATGAAGAGGTCGCCCGAGATGGTGGTGGGTGATGAATAGTCAAAGGTGATTATATCGGTATAGTAGTCGTGCTGAAGGTATTGTCTGTTTACTTCAAGTATTTTTTCATCATCGCAAAAGATATATGATATTTCGCCACAGCGTTTTTGGTATGTTGCGGCGACCTCTTTTACCCATTTTGTTATTTGGGTTTTGTTTATTGAGGGCATCTCTATTCCCTCGTTATAGTAGTTTATTGCCATTATTTTGTTCCCTTTTTAAGACTACATAGTGATGGTAGTTCTTCTCCGCAAATATACGATTAAG
The DNA here is from genome assembly GCA_017521245.1 of Bacteroidales bacterium. Classification (NCBI taxonomy): domain Bacteria; kingdom Pseudomonadati; phylum Bacteroidota; class Bacteroidia; order Bacteroidales; species Bacteroidales bacterium. The sequence goes on along the minus strand of JAFXDI010000009.1, from coordinate 41,397 downwards.
TGAGCGAAATAATATCAAGTTTACTTGAATATTTCTAAGCGAACGTGAGTATATTCAGAATTTTTATTTTAAATATACGATTAAGTGAGCAAAATATAAAACTTGTTTTAATATTTTACTGCGAACGTGAGTATATTCAAAGATTTATTTAAATATACGATTAAGTGAGCGAAATAATATCAAGTTTACTTGAATATTTCTAAGCGAACGCAAAAATATTGGAGATTTCGTCAATATAACAAAAATAACGGGCTGCTTTTGGCAACCCGTCATCTCTTTTATAATTGTATTTCCGCTATTAGTCTTGTCCGCTTTTATGCTTAAAATTACAGACAAGTAAATAGAGTAATATTAAATATATAAATAAAAAAGGCAAAGGACTGATTAACATAAGCTTTGAGAAAAGAAATGAAAAAACTTAAGCGGAATCTATACCTTTGCCTTATATTACAACCTTATTCTCTCCACACTGCTCGTATGGGTAATCCGTTTTTTCGTGATACAGTCTTTATTTCTATATTATCTTGAGTGAATGTTAAAGCATAGGCATCATTTGGACTTATTTCACTATTTATATTACTCCAATAATATCCAAAGTCTATAAGGTTATGATGTGTACCAACAAAATATCCTGTTAACGGAAGAAATATTGTATTTCCGTTTGGACCTTTTATTTTATAACCATAAGTTCCTTTTTGCTCAGTCCACTCCCATTTGCATTTTTCATATAGTTCTATAAATTCGTTTTTTGAGGGCAAACGCCAATTCTCTCCCATAATAGAATATGCTGCATCATCATATTTGGTTATTATGTTTCTATTGTCAATTCTTCCAAACTCTGCAATTGAATTATATTTAGTCAATGAACTATAAGTTCCTTCACATAAAATATATCTTTCCCAAAAAAAATCTATTGAACTTTTAGGAGAGGTCTCTCCCCATGCAAAAAAATCTCCATACTCATGAGGCAAAGAGGCTCCAATATTACAATCTGCCCATTTTACACTTAGCCCTAAATCTACAGCTTTTATATCTACCTCTTCGTTCTGAAAATATGCTTCAAACTCTGTATCTTTATAAACTTCTGTTTTATAAATATTGTTTATACTGACAATTCTATCACCAGAAGCCCAATATTTAAATATATATCCTCTATTTGCTTGTGCCTTAATAGTAAAAGTCTCTCCCGCAGTAACAATAAATTTATCAGGAGTTACTCTTCCATATCCATTGGTTTTTACCTTAATTTGACATGGAACTACTTCTTTATCTACTCCATTATCATATATATTTCCCTCACACGAAAAGAGAACAATAAGTGTAATAATATATATAATTTGATGTAAATATTTTCTTAGCATTTATATATTTATATTATCGATAATGAGGGAGGGAATCCCTCTCTCATTATCGATTTATATTTTACAAATCTTATCTTTAAATCTTTTCAAAGTTTGCTTGATATGTTTTTTCCTTATCAATTGGTGCAGTAGTATATGGGTTACTTGTACTTACTTCTACTCCACCGACTGTCCAATTTACAAATTTGTATCCCTCATTAGGAGTTGCTTGGATTGTTGTTTGCTCTCCTGCTGTTATCATTAATTTGTTATCTTCATTGGTAGCGGGTGTTACTGTTCCTCCTTCGCCTGCCTCAACTTTTACTTCATATTTTATCTTTTCAAAGTTTGCTTGATAATTAATATTCTGATATATTGGCTCAGTTGTAAATGTTGTTGATGTTATTATATTATTGTCAGCATCGGTTATCACATTTCCGTTTGCTGTCCAATTTACAAGTACATATCCAACTTTTGCATTGGCTGTTAGAGTTAGGGTATTGCCATATTCAACTCTTGGGTGATCATTTCCTACTATTTCGCCTCCTTCACTTGCTGATACTTTGATATAATATGCTTTCTTTTCAAATAGTGCTGTATATACAGAATTTTCAGACACTGTTGTTATAAATTCTATATCTTTTGATACAATTTTATCTCCTAACTGCCAACCTACGAACAATGAAGACTCATTAATATTGGTTACCTTTAATTTTATTGTTTTACCGTAAGTTATAGGTGTAGTTTCTCCTATTTGTATTGCTGATTCAACAGCATCTTCAACTACAAATGCACTTATCTCTCCCTCGCCTTTAACTGATACTGTAACATCGTAATTCATTTTTGAGAATAGGGCTTTAAAGTACGACTCTTCAGTAATTGTAGGTTCATAAGGGTTCTCTGTTGAGATAAGTTCTCCTTCTTTTGAAACCCACTTATCAAATTTATATCCTTTTTTAGGTTTCGCTTCTATTTTTAGAAGCGATCCAACTTCAACATTCTTAGTTGTAGGTGTTACTGTTCCTCCCTCTCCTGCTTCTACAGTTACCTTAAATTGTTTCTTTTGGAAGAGTGCTGTAAATACAGAATCTTGTGTCGCTGTAAATGAATAATTTTTTTCAGTAGAAACAATCTTTTTACCACATTGCCAACCTGCAAAGATATAATCTGATGTCTCATTCTCTGTTGCCTTAACTTTTACCTCTTGACCGTATTTGACTACTCCTTTAAGAGTTGACTCTGCAAATTCCATAGGAGTATTAGTCTCTCCTTCTACTATTTCTCCTGCTATTATTCCCTCTCCTTCAAGTTTTACTGTAATATTATATTTTGCAACCTCAAAGTTTGCAATGTATTCTACTTCCTCTGTAAAGGTTGCTTTATATGTTGCTGATTTGCTTATCTCATTTCCATCGGCATCTGTCCAATTTTTAAATTGGTACCCTTCTACAGGTTCGGCTTTAAATATAATTTCATCATACTTAGTTACATTTAAAGTTTCTTTGTTTGACTCTGTTGCAGAAGAGATATTGGCAGTTCCTCCTTCTGTTGCAGATACCTTAATATTAAATGGTTTCTCAAATAATGGGATATATCTAATGTTATCTACAATGGTTACTGTATCAATTCTTTGATATGAGGTTACAGATACTTTGCCGTCTTTTTCTACTCCCCATCCTGCAAATTTATAATCCGGGTTTGCTGTTGCCGATAATATAACTTTTCCATATTGTATCATCTTTCCCTCTGTCAACTCTTTTCCTTTAATGTTCTTTGCAGAGGCTATTCCATTTTCAGATGTTAATAAAGTGACGGTATATGACTTACGAAGATAAGACTCAATAATGCCATTTTTCAATTCTGTTATTAATGTCTCTTTGTCTGCTCCGTTAGGAACAATCATTGCTATGGCAAATGCTTTCTCAACAAAAGTGGTATAGTTGTAGTTTTCATCTCTTCCTCGTTCATCAATAAAATCAGTTTGAATAAAAAGATTATCATCTATACTTTTAAATTCTTTTTTATCAGTTTCACTATCAGAGACTATCATATATCTGTCACATAAATAGTCATAAAGGAAATCCGCATTTGAGTAGTCAGTTACTAAACCTATCGCCTCTATCTTTTTTGAATTTTTATTATACATATATACATATCTCAATACAGATTTTATAGAAGCATCCTTTACCTCTTTATCTTTTTCGGGAGATAATTCAGTATAGAAGTTTACGTTTATAGTTTTTGAAGCGTCAGATGGATCATTGACATTTGCATCATAAATATTAAATTTATCCTTTAATGATTTATTTAACTCAAAGGGATCTGCATTTAATATATACGATAATTTACCATTTTTTGAATATGATACCTGAGAACTAAAATATGAGGTTAAATTATTTGTATATAAATCGAAACCATTTATTATTGGATCAACATAAAAATTACTCTTTGATTTAACTTCCACTTCGCAAGAAGACCAGTTTGCTCTAATATTTGTTTTTCCTACATGCACACCTGTTACTGTTCCATCATCAGTAACACTTGCTATTAATGGATTTGCAGACTGAAATGTACAGTCCATTCCTGTGTACTCTAATTGAGAACTCTCTCCTACGTTTAGGGTCAGATTAGTTTTCTTTAACTTCCCATCTGTGAAATTATCATCCTCTTTACAAGAGAAAAGAAATATGCTCGAAACTATGAGCATTAAAGATAAAATTTTGGTTTTCATAAGGTTTGTAATTTATATATTATTGCAATATTGCCTATAAACCTTAATGGCAACCAGAATCTCAAAAAAGAAACGTGGATGATGCTTATTGTTAAGAAGGTACGACCAAGCACCTATACAGACATAAGCACATCCACGCTATATAGCGTGGACATTTAGAGAGTGCTTATTGTTCGTCTGTAATAAAAATTGGTCGTTTTTCTTAACAGAACAACAGCCTAAATGCCATTAAAATATGTAGTGTTAGAATTCCTAACACGCCACAAAGATATAAAAACTTTTTAAAATCAGTTATTTTATACCTAAATTATTTATATAGCATATAAAAATCGCAATGATTTAAATTTGCTTTTATAACAAAATAACGGGCTGCTTTTGGCAACCCGTTATCTCTTTTATAATTGTATTTCCGCTATTAGTCTTGACCTCCTCCTAATGCTCGGTACAACTCAATCATTGATTGTATCTCTACAAATTTGTTTGATACTTGATTTAGTTGGGCATTTAATAGTGTGGCTTGTGCTGTTAATACCTCTAAGTATGTGGTATTGCCATATTTCATTAATAGTTTTGTACTCTTTTCTGCTACCTCCAATGTGCTTACTTGTTTTGCATAGTAGTCTGATTTTGCTTTGGCTGTTTGATATTTGTCTAATGCCAAGTTTACTTCGCTTCCTGCTTTAAGAATTGATTGTTGGAAGTTAAGTAGTGCAATCTCTTGATTTGCCTTCATTATTTTTAGGTTGGCTACTAATGCTCCTTTATTGAAGATTGGTTGTAGGATTGATAGTAATGCTGAGCCTATGAACTTTCCCGGGTTTAGGATTGCTGATCCTACGCTGTTTGTCCATCCTGCTGTTCCACTCAACGATATTTGAGGGTAGAACGATGCTCTTGCTTTGTTTGTGTCATAGAATGCTCCCTCAAGTTCATGTTCTGCCGCTCTTACGTCAGGACGGCGTGATAGTACGCTTACGGGTACTCCAAGAGAGATATTCTCGGGCAATACTGCTGCATCTAACGAGCCTCGCTCTATCTCTTGTGGTGTTTGTGCTAACAACAAGCATAGAGTGTTTTGTGCCTCGTTTACCGCCTCTTTTAGTGATAGCACTGTTGTACAAATGTTATAGTATGTTGCCTCTGTTTGTGCCAATCCCGCTTCGTTCATCATTCCCGCTTTTTTCATTGCTTGTGCGGTTTTTACAGTTTGTTCCCAGTTTTCTTCGGTCTGCTCGGCTATCTCCAACTGTCTGTCGAGCATTAACAAACTGTAATAGGTTGTTGCTACTCCTGCTATGAGTTGTGTTTTTACTACTTGCTCATAGTCGCGGGTTTGCTCTAATGTTGCTTGTGATTTGCGTTTTGCACTGGTTAGTTTTCCAAAGATGTCAATCTCCCAAGATGCTGATGCTGGGGCAGTATATGTTTTTGTTGTCATACCGCCATTCATTGCTACGTAGTTATATCCTCCTTGGGGTGCTACTGCTATTGATGGGAGATATGCCAGTTTTGCTGGTATCATTGCTGCCTCTGCTTGCTCTACATTTAATTGTATGGTTTTTAAATCTACATTGCGTACTAAGGCTGTGTCTATTAGTGCTTGCAATTGAGGATCGGTAAACATCTCTCTCCATGAGAGGTCTGCCAAACTGCTACTATCTGTTGTCAGCACCTCTTCGCCATATAGATTTTCGGGTACTTCCTGTTGTGGTTTGTATTTTCCATACAAGCCGCAGCTGCTCATAAGAGCAGTTACTACGGTAAGTATTATTAATTTTTTCATCATAATTTTCATTTGATTTATGCTTCTCCTTTTTCTGCTTTCTTCTCTTTTATAACCTCTTCTATATCGTGTTTGATGTTAAGGTCTTGTGTCTTGTGCTTTTTCAAGGGTTTAATCTTCTCATCTAACCATTGGAATGTTATATATAGAGAAGGAACTATAAACAATAGTGCGATTGTTCCTATTAACATACCTCCTACAACTCCTGATCCAAGAGAACGGTTTCCGTTTGCTCCTACTCCGTGTGCTGCCATCAATGGTAACATTCCCACAATCATTGTAAGGGCTGTCATTAAGATTGGGCGTAAACGTGCTTTTGCCGCACTCAACGCTGCCTCGGTTATTCCCATTCCTGCTCTTCTGCGCTCTACTGCATACTCTGTTAACAAGATTGCTGTTTTTGCTATCAATCCTATAAGCATTATCAATCCTGTTTGTAGATAGATGTTGTTTTCAAGTCCCATCATCTTGGCAAAGGCGAAACTTCCCATCAATCCTGCTGGGATTGTTAGAATTACTGAGAATGGGATTATGAAACTTTCATACAGTGCTGAAAGGATTAGGTACATCATCAGGATACATATTCCAAATATTACTATTGTATTATTTGATTGTGAGTTCTCTTCGCGTGTTATTCCTCCAAAATCGTATCCATATCCACGTGGTAACACTTGTTCTGCTGTCTCTTTTACGGCTGCAAGGGCTTCTCCTGTACTATATCCTGAGTTAGGCATTGCGCTCACTTGTATTGAGTTGAACATATTAAAGCGTGATAGTGTCTCCGCTCCATATACTCTTTCAAGTGATATAAACTGACTTAATGGTGCCATCTCGCCTGTTCCTGTTATAACGAATGTGTTGTCGAGTGATTTCTCATCCAATCGATATTTTGGATCTGCTTGCATCATTACTCGATACACTTTTGAGAAACGGTTAAAGTCTGATACATATTGTCCTCCGTAGTATGCTGACAATGTGTTTAGCACTAAGGTTGGTGTTATGCCTGCTCGTTTACATTTTGCTGCATCTACACTTACACTCCATTGTGGATAACGTATATCGAATGTTGAGTATGCCATTGATATTTCGGGACGTTGCATTAGCGCTCCTAAATATTTTTGAGTTTCTGTAAAGAATGTGGTTACATCTCCTCCTACTTGATCTTGCATGTGTACTTCAAGTGCATTACCCATTCCGTATCCCGGAATCATACCCGGAGATACTGCAAAGATCTGTGCGTCCTTAATATCCATTGTATAGCCATATATCATCTTTATTACAGAATCAACATCGTCTCCTTCGTTTGTACGCTCACTCCAGTCTTTTAAACGTACCATGAACAATCCAAATGAATTTCCTTGTCCTGAAAGTACTCCGTATCCTGTTACCTTTTGTAGATATTCTACTTGTGGTATCATTTGAATGCGTTGTTGTACTTTCTCCATTATCTCATCTGTTTGATTTAATGAACTTCCTGGTGCTGCACTTACGTTTACAATAACAAATCCTAAGTCTTCGTTAGGCACAAGACTTGTTTTTGTTGTTTTCATAAAGTATCCTAACAATCCTACTGATACTACTACCAATACCCATGCAAGCCATTTGCGTTTTACAAATAACATTACAATCTTGCGATACTTCTCTGCCATTGTTCCGAATGCGGCATTAAATGCTTTACGGAAGCGTGCTGCAAAGTTATTCTTTTGCGAACCGTCCTCGTTCAAATATGGTTTTAAGATCAAGGCACAAAGTGCGGGACTTAATGTTAAGGCATTGATTGCAGATATACCTACCGCTACTGCCATTGTTAATCCGAATTGTGTATAGAATACTCCTGATGTTCCTCCCATAAACGATACGGGGATAAACACCACCATAAACACAAGTGATGAGGTGATAACGGCATTACTGATTCCTTTCATTGCATCAACACTTGCCTTTTTAGAAGAGCGGTATCCTGCATCGAATTTTGCTTGTACTGCCTCTACCACAATAATGGCATCATCCACCACCGTACCAATTACAAGTACCAATGCAAATAGTGTGATAAGGTTAAGACTGAATCCTGCTACCATCATAAATGCAAATGTACCAACCAACGATACTATAATTCCTACCAATGGTATTAGGGTTGAGCGGAAGTCTTGCAAGAATATATATACTACCAATATTACAAGGATGATAGCCTCGATAAGTGTTCTAATTACATTGCTAATTGATGCATACAAGAAGTCGTTTGAACTATTTACCTGATCAAGTTCTATTCCATTTGGCAAATCTTTACGAACCTCTTCAAGAAGTTTGTCTATCTCTTCATTTACTGCTGTTGCGTTTGACCCAGCGGTTTGGAATACCATTGCCATCACTCCAGGGTGTCCGTTCATCTCTCCTCGATATGAATAGCTCTCTTTACCCAACTCTACATCTGCTACATCTTTAACTCGTAGTATCTCGCCATCGGGTGTTGAACGTATTATTATATTTCCAAACTCCTCCGGAGTCATTAAACGTCCTTTATACTTCATTGTATATTGGAAGGTCTCGCCCGAGTTTTCTCCAAATTGTCCGGTTGCTGCCTCAATATTTTGCTCGGCAAGTGCCATTGTTACATCTGAAGGCATCAACTTGTATGTTGCCATTACATCGGGTTTCAACCATATACGCATACTATACTCGCCTCCCATAACCATCATATCTCCTACTCCTGTGATACGAAGAATTTGTGGTTTTATGTTTATGCTGATGTAGTTTGCAAGGAAGTTTTCATTGTACATTCCACTGGGACTGTGTAATGAGAATATCTGCAACATACTTGTTTGGCGTTTCATAGTTGTTACACCAACTTGTTTTACCTCTTGTGGCAAACGTCCGTTTGCTCGTGACACGCGGTTTTGAACATTGACTGCCGCCATATCGGGGTCTGTTCCCTGCTTAAAGTATATTGTTATTGATGCAGAACCTGAGTTTGAGGCTGTTGAGGTCATATAGGTCATATCCTCAACTCCGTTGATTGCCTCCTCAAGTGGTGCAATTACCGCTTTTTGAATGGTCTCTGCATTGGCTCCATAGTATGTGGCATGTACCATTACTGTTGGAGGTGCAATATCGGGATATTGCTCTATGGGTAGGTTTGACAAACCTATCAATCCCATAATTACTATTATGATTGAGATTACTGCTGAAAGTACAGGTCTCTCTATAAATCTCTTTAAATTCATTATTCTTCCTCCTCTGTTTATTATTTAGTAGGTTGTGCTTGTTGTGGTGCTGGTGCTTGTTTGGGGATTATTGGCATTCCCTCACGAAGAAGTGCTACTCCTTCTGCTACTATTGTATCGCCCGGATATAATCCCATTTCAACGATATACTCTTTTCCGCCGTTAACGCGAAGAACTTGTATGGGTGTTGCTACTGTTTTTCCTTCAACTACTTTATATGCAAAGTTCATGTGTTGAAGATCAAATGTTGCACTTTGTGGAATTACTACTGCATCTTTGTATGTTACAGGAACCATTACACTTCCTGCTCCTCCTGAATGAAGTAATCCCTCTTTATTTGGGAAGATTGCTCGTAGGCTTACTGTTCCTGTTGTTGGATCAATAACTCCACTTATTGTCTCTATTTTTCCTTTTTGATTGTAATATGATTTGTCGTTTAGACGCAACTCTATCTCAGGCATATTTTTAAGTGCTGCCTCTTTTGAACCATACTCTCTTACCATTGCAAGAAGTTGATTCTCTGTCATTGAGAAATATACATACATATCAGAGTTGTCTGATACTGTTGTAAGGGGTTGCATCATTGATGGACCTACTAATGCTCCTACTCTATATGGTAGTGTTCCTACAACTCCGTCAGCAGGACTCTTAACCTCAGTATATGATAGACTGTTCTCTGCATTTATTAGTTGTGCTTTTGCTTGTGATAGTTGTGCTTTTGCTGCAAGCATTGAGTTTTTTGCTGTCTTTAAATCGAACTCCGAAACTACATTCTCTTTGTATAGTTCCTGGCGGCTTTCGTAATTTAAGTTTGCAGTCTCGTATGCTGCTGTTGCTGCCTCAACATTTGCTTTTGCTGTTTCGTATTGTGCTTTGTAAGGAACTTGGTCAATTATAAACATTACTTGTCCTTTTTTTACTTTTTGTCCCTCTTCAACACATAGTTTTGTTAATGTACCTCCTACTTGTGGCATTATTGCAATATCTTGCCTTCCTTTAATTGTGGCACTGTACTCACTTGTTATTGTTTTGTCTGAGTTTGAAACTGCCAAACAAGCATAAGTTGCCGCAGGCATTTGGGTGGGTGCTTGGTTACATCCTACCAATAATAAGCAACTAATTACGAATGATAGTTGCATTACATAAAACATCTTTTTCATCATGATATTAATTTTAATCTGTATTTATATTCTCTTTTTAGGTCTATCTAAACTACGCCCTATTTTCAAAGTGCAAAGATAGTTCTAAAATTTATACTATCAGATTTCAAATTTTACTATATATTGTTCATTTTTGGAATAAAAACTGATAAAAATTGCTAAATTTTACATATCTTTACCTTTTGAATAGAATATTGGAGTATATGAGTAACAACACAAGAAATAACAATACGGAGCCTTTTAGAGTGGTTGAGATAAACCATTCGTTTGAAGATGAACTTTTCAACAAGAACCAGAACGGGATTATTGGTTTTTGTCAAAGGGGCAAGATTGATATGCTCATCAATCTTAATCTTATAACTATTGAGAGCAATTCTCAATTTATTATTATGCCTAATACTATTACTCGAATTAAAAATGTATCGAAAGATATCTCTTTATTTGTTTTAGAGATAAATGATTCTCTTTTCCGCGATGTTAGTGTGCATATAAATCCTTCGTTTTTTAGAATGTTGAGAACTACGCCTTGTATTAAATTATCGCCTGAGGGGATAAAGGCTATTGACCTATTTATGACTCTTGCCAAAGGGCTATATAATGATATTGACAACCTTTACAGACAACAGATTATTAGAAGTGCATTGAATGCTTTTCTGCTTTTTACATACGACCGCTATCAACGATTCTATTGCCCCGATGAAAAGATTAACGAGAGTGCAAGAAATAAAATTTTTGACAGGTTTATTGATTTAGTTCATCACAACTGCTCTACTCAACGCGAAGTTAGTTTTTATGCCGACAAACTCTGTATTTCAAACAAATACCTTACAGATATTTGCCATAATGTGGTAGGTGTGTCGGCAAAAAAGATTATTGATAGTTTCTCTATTCTTGAGATAAAGGTGCTGTTGCACAACACTCAACTATCAATGCAAGATATTGCTAACCAAATGGCATTCCCCGACCAATCGTATATGGGTAGATTTTTTAAGCGTTGCGAGGGTATCTCGCCCAGTACCTTCCGTAAACAGATTATTAACGAAATGGGGGGATAAGGTTAGTTATCTGTTGTTAGTTTTTTGTTGTTAGAGAAAATTTAGGGATGAAGAAAATTCCTCATCCCTAATTAAACTTTATTTCAAGAAATCATCAAAGTATCGGGTTATATTTTCGTATAGGTGTACTCGCTCAGGACCTACTACGTTGTGTCCATGTCCTGGATATACAAAGTAATCGGGATATACTCCGTTATCAATACTGCTCTCCAAGAAACGTAAGGTGTGTTGCCATACTACAACTGGATCGGTATCGCAATGTATCAATAGTAAACGGTCTTGCAAATTGCCCGATAATGAGTTCATATCTGCCTTTTTATATCCTTCTGGATTGTTTTGGGGTGTTCCCATATAGCGTTCGCCATACATTATTTCGTAGTATTTCCAATCGGTTACTGCTCCTCCTGCTACTCCTGCTTTAAACATTCCAGGATTATTGAGCATCATATTCAGTGTCATAAATCCTCCAAAACTCCAGCCATGAACGCCTAAACGCTCTCCGTCAATGTAGGGTAACGATTTCAGATACTCTACTCCTTTCAACTGGTCAGCAAGTTCCGAGACTCCAAGTTGACGGTGTGTTACACTCTCAAACTCTAATCCTCTGTTGGCTGAGCCTCTATTGTCAAGGGTAAAGACTACATATCCTCTTTGTGCCATATATATATCCCACCCACGATAGTTCCACATAAAGGCATCGGTTACTTGTTGTGCGTGTGGTCCTCCGTACACATATACTATTGCGGGTAGTTTTTGTGTTGAATCTACATCCACAGGGCGTGTCATTCTGTAATATAGTGGTGTTACGCCATCTGCTGCGGTTATTGTTCCACTCTCTATTACCACCGGCATATCAAATTTATCGAATGGATTTTTTGCTCGTAACAACTCTTTTACTTCTGCTCCAGACTCTAAACTTCCTACCTTTACTACTCGTGGTACGTTGTGGCTACTATAATTATCTATGTAGTATTTTCCTGATGCTGAGAGTTGTACTTTATGTACTCCCTCCTCCGGGGTTATTCGTGTTTTTTCGCCCGATGCGATATCTAATTTATATAGTGTGCGTTGTAATGGCGACTCCTCTGTTGTGAGTATATAGAGATATTTTCCATCAGCAGAGAGTTGTGCCTCTATTATCTCCCACTCGCCAGAGGTTAGTTGTTTTATCTCCTCTCCATTTGTATTGTAGAGATAGGCATGACGGAAGCCATCTTTGCGTGACAGATAGATAAACTCTGTGTCTGATATAAACAACAATGGATTTTCTGGCTCTGTGTATTTATTGCTTGTTTCGGTAAACAGGACACTCTCTTTTGCTCCGTTTTTTGCATTGTAACATACTAAGTTACAAGTGTCTTGTCCTCGATTTACCTCTAAGATATATAGTTTATCTCCTTTGGGAGACCAACTTATATTGGTAAAGTATCTTTCATCTGTTTTACCGCTTTTCAGGTAAACTGCTTTTTTCTTTTTTATGTTATAGACTCCAACTTTTACGGTATGGCTGTTCATTCCCGCCATAGGGTATTTTATGCTTTGGAGTTGGGCTTGACGTGCCGAGATGTTTACTAATGGGTAATCTTTTACTCGACTCTCATCCATACGGTAGAATGCTACTGATTCTCCTTGTGGCGACCAAAATATTCCTTTCTCAATGCCAAACTCGTTTCGGTGTACATAGTTTGAGCCAAGTGATATATCTTCTCCTTCATCTTTTACCATTTTTACTCGCTTACCATCTGCTGAATGTAAATGAAGTGTATTTCCTACGGTTGTTACATAGGCATCTGCTTCAGCAGAATATTCTGCGTGTTTATCTCCTCTGACAAAGGTATATTCCGATAATATCTTTTTCGCCTGACAATCAATCTTGTATGCTTTGCCCTTATGATTAAATCGTATGGCTATTGCTCCCCCCTCCTCTGATGCAAATATTTGAGGAATTGATTTAAGTGTATCAGCCTTTACTGATGATAATATAAGGTCTATATCTTGTTTTGTAATAAGAGTACTCTCTTTACCATCGGGGAGTGATGCTGATATAATTTTATTCCCCGATACATAAATATAGTTATCTCCTGCAAACTGCAACTGCTTTATGTTCTTGGCTACTATTGATGAATAGTTTTTTCCACCCGGCATAAGGTGTTGTAATGTTAACTCTTTTCTGTTTTGTGCCATTGTAAATAACGATATTGTTAGTGCTACCACAAGTAGCTGTACTCTTCTTAGATTATACATTACTCCTTTTTTTTACGTTTACGGAATTGTTTGTTTTCTGTTGCCGACTCATCAATCATTGTGGGTTTACGGAAGGTTACAAATTTTGATACAAATTCATCGCCATGCAGTTCTCGTTTGCCTCGTTCAAAATTTTCGGTTGGCACTGGTGCTGGTTTTGGCTTGTTTTCCTTTTTTGAGAATACTTTTTCTCGTTTTGGTTTTGAGGGTTTCTCTTTCTTAGGTGCAGTTCTATCGTCAAAACGATAACTCTTTTTCTCTTTATCCTTCTTCTCAAACTCTCTTTTGAAATTCTCTTTTTTGGGTGTTCTCTTTTCTCGCTTACCCTCTTTCTTGCCTTCGGCTATATCTTTTTTATGTTGGCTATATGTTCCTCCAAAGATTTGATACTCTCTTAACTCGCACTCCAACGCTCCGTTCATCATCTTTATTTTTTGCGAAGGTTTTAATCCTATTTTGTCAAATCCCTCGCGTGAAGAACTTATTATCCAAGCAGAGCATCCCAAGAATATGTGTTTTAATTTTTCGCCAAGTGCTGCATATATGTCTTCTAAATCTCTTGGTTTCAGACGCTCTCCGTATGGTGGGTTTGTTACTACCATACAGTTTTGTGGTGCCTCTTCCCAGCGTTGTATTGAGCGTGTTTCAAGCAATATGTAACGCTCCATACCTGCACTCTTAACGTTTTTAGCAGCCACCTCTATCACTTGAGGATTTATGTCTGCTCCATAGATTTTATTATTAAATTCTCGCTCAGCAGAGTCATCATTGTATATTTCGTGCAATAGGTCGGCATCAAAATCACTCCACTTTTCAAATGCGTATCCTTGACGATAGATGCCTGGTGGTGTATTTGTGGCAATCATTGCAGCCTCAATAAGGATTGTTCCAGAGCCACACATAGGATCAACAAAATCGGAACTTCCGTCCCATCCTGCTTTAATCAACATTGCTGCTGCAAGTACCTCGTTTATAGGCGCTTCGGTTTGTGCTACTCGATAACCGCGTTTGTGCAGACTCTCTCCCGATGAGTCTAACGAAATGGTACACTCATTATGTGAGATATGTATGTTTATATATATGTCGGGGTTTGTTAATCGTACCGATGGACGCTCTTTTCCTTTGTCGGTAAAATAATCTACTATGGCATCTTTTGCCCTGTATGTTACAAAACGGGAATTTCTAAATTCATCTGAGTTTACAACTGAATCTATTGTAAAGGTACTCTTTGGTGATAGTATTTGTTCCCAATTATACCCTTTTATTTTGTCGTATAACTCATCGGTACTGTTTACCTCAAAGGTGTATATAGGTTTTAATATTCGTAGTGCGGTGCGACAAAAAAAGTTTGCTCGGTACATTAACTCTTTGTCTCCTACAAACGACACCATTCGTTTGCCTATGATTATATCCTCTCCTCCAAGTTGCGATATCTCTGTTGCAAGTTCCTCCTCAACTCCTTGAAAAGTTTTTGCTACTAATTTAAATTTAGCGTTTTCCACTTTTACTCTCCTTTCTTTTGTTTTGCCTTTGATTGTGTTACCACTTCGCCCGGTGCTACACTATCGGTTATCCAGATGTTACCTCCAATTACTGCCCCCTCGCCAATGGTTATTCTGCCCAATATTGTTGCATTTGAATATATTATTACGTTATCGCCAATTATAGGGTGACGGGCTATGCCTTTTATTGGGTTGCCGTTTTCATCTAATGGGAAACTTTTTGCTCCGAGTGTTACTCCCTGATATAGTTTTACGTTGTTTCCTAATATGGCAGTTGCTCCAATTACTACTCCTGTTCCGTGGTCAATGGTGAAATACTCGCCTATTGTTGCCGCCGGGTGTATATCTATTCCTGTTTCGGAGTGTGCCATCTCTGATATTATTCGTGGGATAAGGGGTACTCCCAACTGCATAAGTCGGTGGGCAATACGATAGTTACTTATGGCTCTTATGGCAGGGTAACAGAATATTACCTCTGAATAACTCTCTGCGGCAGGGTCTCCGTTATAAGCGGCAATAACATCGGTTGCCAATATTCTGCGCAGTTCAGGTAGTGATGATATAAACTCGGCAGCTAGGTCTTTTGCCTTCTCTCTGCGTGTTTCAATACTCTCGCCCTGTTGCGGATTACCACTACACATTCCTGCTAGAATTTGGCTTATGAGGAGTTTAAAAAGTTTTTCGGTATTTACTCCTATGTGATAGGGAAGTGTATCTATATCTATGCGTGAGTGCCCGAAATATCCGGGAAATATCAATGAACGGCATAAATCTATTATCTCGCAAAGTTCCTTTGCCGAGGGCATTGGTTCTCCCTCTTGTTGTCGATTGCACAAGATACGCACCGACTCCTGATTAGAGAGTTTCTCTACCGCCTCTCTTATTGATTGTGCATGTTTTTGTTTTCGCATCATCTATTTTGTTAATAGGTAATATGGGATATGACAAAATCATATTACCGCATTTTAGCAATTATTATGCAAAAAAAGCAAAATAAATTCAGTTATAAAAATTGTAGAGCAATTTTAGAGCGTTTTAGTTACTCAAAAAGGATTTTCTACCCATTTACCCGAAGAGAGTTGCATAGTATTTTTATATCCTGCCTCTTTTAATAGGGTGTATGCCTCTTTATATCCACTCTTCATTAACGAGGGTATGTGTGCATCACTATTTACTACCAGAGGGATATTTAATTTCTTTAAATATTTGAGGTGCTGAACGTTAGGAAAGAGATATGAATGTGGGGTATATGCTTTGGTATTTACCTCTAACATAACCCCTTTTTTTGCTATAAATTTGAAATAGTCGTGAACTATATCTTTGTACCATTTACTATCTGTAATATGAGGAGAATATGCTGAGGCATTCATTGATATTTTATCGGGATGACCTATAAAATCGTAGTCTCCTATTTCAATCATTTTAATCATATTCTCGAAATAGCACTCTACCACATATCTTATATCTCCTCCAAAATGTGTATCTATTAATTTTATAAACTTATGTGCATTACCGTCAATATCAAAGTACTCTCCTTGTTGGTTTGGTATGAAATGTACCGATGCTATACGATAGTCAAGTGGCATTTTTTTGAAATACTCTATTGTTGTGTTCCACTCCTCGCCAAAGAAATCAATCTCCATTCCTGTGTATAACTCTATCTTTCCCTCATATTTTTGTTTTAAGAGATTCATCTCTGAAATATACTCCTCTACCCTTTCGTGCAACATATTACAAGACGAGGGGTAAGGTATTGGAGAGTGTGGCGATACTCCGTATGAGGTAAATCCCCAAAAAATGGCGGTTACGATAAACTCCTCAATATTACAACGTCCATCGCAATATGGCGTATGGGAGTGATAGTTTGTGAGATTCATATAAAGATTACTCCTCTACAATGTTAAAATCTACTTGCCTACGCTCCATATTCACTCGAGCAACAGTGATTTTCATCTTATCTCCTAATCGGTAAACTTTATGGAATGAGCGACCTCTTGCACAATAGTTCTTTTCATCAAACTCATAGTAGTCATCTTCAAAGTCTCTGAAAGGAACCATTCCCTCGCATTTATTCTCATCAATCTCTACGTATATTCCAAACTTGTTTATCCCCGAAATGGTTCCATCATAAACTTCGCCTATTCTATCGCCAAGATACTCGGCTTGTTTGTATTTTATTGAGGCTCTTTCGGCATTTGCTGCTGTCAGTTCCATATCAGAAGAGTGTTTACATGCCTCCTCTAAACGTCCTTCGCTTACACTACGACCTCCATCCAAGTATCGTTCCAAAAGACGGTGTACCATCATATCGGGATAACGGCGTATGGGGGATGTAAAGTGTGTGTAATAGTTGAATGCCAAACCATAGTGCCCTATATTTTTTGTAGTGTATATGGCTTTTGCCATTGCCCTTATGGTTATGGTCTCAATGAGGTTTGCCTCTGGGCGTGTTTTTGCTTCGGCAAGCATCCCTTTTATTGAGTTTGTTAATTGCCCTCTTGTTCCATCTGCTTTGAGCGTATATCCTAATCGGCGTACAAATTTTGCTACATCTGCCATCTTTACACTATCGGGCAAGTCGTGTACACGATATACAAACGATTTTGCCGATTTGCCTCGCTCCACTTTTCCTATCTTTTCGGCAACAGTGCGGTTGGCAAGTAACATAAACTCCTCAATAAGTTTATTTGCCTCTTTGCTCTGTTTGAAATATACTCCTATGGGTTTACCTTTATCATCAATATCAAAGCGTACCTCACAACGGTCAAAGTCAATTGAGCCATCTTTAAATCGTTTGTCTCTAAGTTTTTGTGCAAGTTCGTTAAGTTTCAAAATCTCCTCTTTGTACTCTCCCTCGCCTGTATCAATTATCATTTGTGCCTCCTCATAAGCATAGCGACGTACTGAACGAATAACTGTGCGAACAATGCGTGAGGATTTGACCTCAGCCGCTTCGTTTAGTTCAAATATTGCTGAAAATGCAAGTTTATCTTCGTTTGGTCGTAAAGAGCATAGGTTATTACACAACCTCTCAGGAAGCATAGGAATGGTTCTATCAACCAAATATACTGATGTTGCCCGATTAAATGCCTCTTTGTCAATTACTGAACCAGGTAATACATAGTAAGTTACATCAGCAATATGTACTCCAACCTCATAATTGCCATTGGATAGTGTTCTTATTGATAGGGCATCATCAAAATCTTTTGCATCTTTGGGGTCGATTGTAAAGGTATTTACTCCTCTGAAATCCTCTCTTCGTTCTATCTCCTCTTGTGGTATCTCTTCTGAAATATTATCGGCTGCGGCCTCTACATTCTCGGGATATTTGTATGGCAAACCAAACTCCGCAAGAATGGCGTGCATCTCAGTATTGTTCTCGCCGGGTACTCCTAGTATATCCACTACCTCGCCTTCGGGATTAGATGCTAAAGGATCCCACGATACAATCTTTACTATTGCCTTATCGCCATCTTTTCCTTCGCCAAGTTTATCTAAGGGTATATATATATCATACTCAAGTGTACGTGTATTAGGGGTTAAAAAAGCGTAATGTTTCTTTACCTCTAAGATTCCTACATAGGAATTATCGGCTCGCTCTATAATCTCTTGAACTCTTGCCTCCAAATCGTGACGGCGACGCTTGGTTAATAGAGAGTATTTTACCCTATCACCCGATAGTGCATGTAACGAATCCTCCTCCTTAACAGCAAGAGGCTCGCCTCCTCCATCAGGGATAATAACGTGTCCGCTCTGTTTGCGTTGGAATACTCCTTCGCGAAGATCTCTTTTTGGATTACGGCGGAAACGTCCAGGATCGGTCTCAACCAAGAACATATCATTTTTCATCTGGTTAAGAAGGTGGGCAACATCAATTCTTGCAGGTTCACTATTTGCTCCAATACCTCGTGCAACCTGCTTATAATTATATATTTGAGAAGGACGCTCTTTAAAGAATTTTTCGATGCGTTTAATCATCTCCTCTCTTGTCATTCTTTGGTTTCCTGATCCTTTACCCTTTTTACTTTTTGCCATAACCTTTATAGTTTAAATTTTCTACTACAAAGTAAAAAATAAATTTGAAAATTATCAATTAGTTGAGATATAAAAAAAGTTATGGAGCGATTTTTTAGATATATTTTTTACGATTTGCTTAACATCAAACTTTTTTGTAAAAATATTTTTTAATTTTGCTTATGCAATAGAGCAACGTGTTGCTCGTTAATTATATATAGTATAAACAATAAGTTGTAAATATTATGAGAAAATTGGTTTTTGCCACTAACAATAAACATAAATTAGAGGAGGCTCGTAAGATTTTAGAGGGGATGGTTGAAATTCTTTCTCTTGCCGAGATTGGGTGTAACGATGATATTCCCGAGACTGCTACTACATTAGAGGGCAATGCCTTGATAAAGGCTCGATATATAAAAGAGCATTACGGTTATGATTGCTTTGCCGATGATACCGGTTTGTTGGTTGATGCTCTTGATGGGGCACCCGGAGTATATTCGGCTCGTTATGCCGGCGAGGAGTGTAACCCTCAAAAAAATATGGAGAAACTGCTCAACGAATTAGATGGCATTGAGCAGAGAGGTGCTGCTTTTGTAACTTGTGTTGCCATAACATTAAGAGGTAGCGAACATATTTTTATGGGCGAGATTGCTGGTGTAATCACAAAAGAGGCTCGTGGCAATGCCGGTTTTGGGTATGATCCTATTTTTAAACCTTTTGGTTACGATGAGACTTTTGCCGAACTCGGCGATGATGTTAAAAACAAAATTAGTCATCGTGCAAAGGCTATGTATAAACTGGCTCAGTTCTTAAATAATCTTATTGATTAACTTTATATGAAAAGAATTTTATTTACTATACTGTATTTTATTTTTTGTATTGCAACAGCTTTTTCGCAATCAGAGATGTTTGAATGGCAAACCTACTCGGCTTTTGATAACCCTAAAATGGTTGTAGAAGCGAAAGAGTGTGTATATATTTTAGCCGAAGGGTATCTATATTCATACGATAAAGAGTATGACGAGGTTGCCGAGATTAATAGAGATAATAAATTGTCTGATACAGAAATTTCTCTGATTAAATATGACAATGTTAAAGATATGTTGGTTGTTGCATACGCTAATGGTAATATTGATATTTTATATAAAAACAAAACTTACAACATTCCATACATCAAGGAGGCTATTATGACAACCTCCAAAACAATTAATAACATTAACTTCTTACCCGATAGAGATGAGATATATCTCTCTACCGATTTTGGTATTGTTATCTTAAATAGTAAAAAATTTGAGATAAAAAATAGTTTTGAATTAGGGGTTAAGGTTTTGGATGCTACATACTTTGAAGATAAATATTTTATGGTTAATGAGGATCGTTATTTGGATAGTTGCTCCGAAGATAATATCCCTTATGACATAAATAACTGGGAGAGCATTTATAAATTTCCAACTAAACCTCAAACTTTATTAAATTTATCTGATACTTTATGGATTCAAACATTAGGTGAGATTTGGGGTTATAATAAAGATATAGGCGTCAAAAACATTTCATACGGTAAATATGTATCATTGGAGAAAAATGCTTTAAATGAGATATATGCTTACTCTATAACAAAAAGTTCTGTTGAGATATTTCTACCCGACTTCTCTAAGAAAAACAAAATAGAGATATTGCCACAAATTGGTTATACCCCAATAAATATATCATGTAATAATAAAAATTCGCTATATTGGTTCTTAAATGAAAATGGCATTGCCTCGTATAAAACAGAAGAGAGCAACATTACACGAAGTGATACTATTCCAATGATTGATAAATTGGCTGTATCTGCTCCCTACTCTCTTGCTATTTCGGGCAGTACGCTCTACTGTGTTCCTGTTGGTATATGTTTAGATAATGAAGACCAAAAATTGGCTTATAACAACATATCATATTTAAAAGATTACAGATGGCATAATATATATGGCGATAATGTTCCAAGTCCCAAAGACAAACCTTCTAACATAAATAAATTTATGTTGCCGTCAAAACTGGCAATTCACCCCGATAATGATGAGCTTGCATACGTTGGTACTTGGTTTGACGGACTCTATAAGTTTGAAAAGGGGAAATATAAAGAGAATTGGAACTATATGAATAGTCCTATTGTTGGAGCAGCCAATAACTACGCAAATCAATTAAGTAGTTTAGCTTTTGATAAAGATAAAAACTTATGGATGACTAGTTATAGCCCAGAGCAAGGTGTTCTTATTTTAAAACCTGATGGTAAATGGGTGGTTTATGAACATATTAATGATTTGATAGATCAAAAATATATGTGCAATATGATACATCCCAAACAATCAAAAACAAAATGGTTTGTATCAAATAACGGACAAAACTTTGTTTTGGCTTTAAACATAAACAATACTCTTGAAAAGACCTCTGATGATAAATATCGCAGATTTAATACATTTACCGACCAAGATGGTAAAACCATTGATGCTACTGCTTTTTATTGTATAAGCGAGGATAGAGACGGAAAATTGTGGATAGGTACTGATAGAGGTCCTATAATAATATCTCGCCCCGATAACTTTATGAACTCAAACTTTACATGCCAGAGGGTAAAAATTGCTCGTAACGATGGAACAAACAATGCAGACCTCTTGCTTGATGATGAAGCCATTAGAGCAATAAAAGTTGACGGCGCAAATTGCAAATGGATAGGAACTTACAGCAATGGTGCTTTTTTAGTTTCGCCCGATGGTCTTGAAACTATATACCACTTTACAACTGAAAATTCATTGTTACCCTCAAATTGTATATACGATATTGCTATTAACCAAGAGAGTGGTGAGGTATATTTTGCTACCGATAAAGGTTTGGCATCGTTTAGGGCAGAGGCTACTGAGGAAGAAGAAGATTACGATAATATATATGCATTCCCAAATCCTGTTCGCCCTGAGTTTACAGGCGAGATTACAATAACCGGATTGATGTTTAACTCTCTTGTTAAGATTACCGATACTACCGGAAATTTAATATATCAGGCATACTCTAAAGGTGGTCAGATAGTATGGGATGGTAACGCAACTAATGGGCAAAGAGTAAAGAGCGGAGTATATTATGTTTGGGCTTCTTCAAGTGATGGCAAAGAGGGCGTTGTTACCAAAATAGTTTTTATATCGGGTAATAATTAAAGTTTTTGCTTACAATATTCATATAAGAGTGTTCCCTTTATTTTGGGTTCACTCTTTTTTTTGTTCATCCTCCTGAACCATATTAAGAGGTTATATGTTGTTAGTTTGTAATTAAAAACAACTTAACAATGGACAAAGAGTTTGATCTGTTTAAAGAGAGATTATTAGAGATACAAGATAATCTCTACAATTTTGCTTATATGCTTACCTCTGATAGAGAGGAGGCTAAAGATCTATTACAAGATACAACCTTGAAGGCTCTGGATAATAGGGATAAATATATTGACAACATCAACTTTAAAGGGTGGTTGTTTACTATTATGAGAAATATATTTATTAATAACTATCGCAGAGTTGTTCGTAACCAAACTATGGTTGACCAAACCGAAGATTTGTTCCATTTGAACCTGCCACAAGAATCGGGATTTGATACACCCGATGGCAGTTATACAATTAAAGAGATTAACAGGGCTATTGCTTCGTTTGCTCCTGAATACCGAATTCCTTTCTCAATGCATATTACCGGATACAAATATCACGAAATTGCGGCTTATATGAAGTTACCACTGGGAACTGTAAAGAGTAGAATATTTTTTGCTAGGCAAAGATTACAAAATATTCTTAAAGATTACAGATAGAGTGGTAATATGTTTTATATATAAGAAGGACTACCAAACAACCAATGTGTTATGGCAGCCCTTCTTGAAGTTGTATCACAGAGTGATTTAAGGCACTAAATGGCAGGAGATTAACAGAACATTAACTCTACTACCGAGGGGACGAGGAGGTGTCCCTAAAAGGAGGGGAAGATCTACTTTGCGCAACAGAGAAATACAAAGTCTAAAAAAATAGCCAGACAACTTCTTGTTTGAGTTTGTTTTTAATAAAATCTACCTAAAAAATTTATTTAAAATATTTATAGCCGTCTAAATTGAGTTGAAGAAGGTTGGCTATTCTTTTCCGGGAAGTGGGTTGGTTGTGTTTTCATAGCATTCTAATTTTCTGTTTTTTATACAATTTAAATTTAATACAACAAACAAATTTGCGACACTTCGCAATAGGGGGCAAAAGGATACTTTAAATTACTCCTAATTTAAAGTTCTTGCTGTAAAAATATGTTCTGCTGGACTACGCGATTACGGAAATTCCGTAAAGGATAAGTGAAGCAAAGTTTTTGAGGAGTTTGGGAACAATTGATAATTGTTAAGGTAATGATATCTTACTCCTGCTGTCATATATACCCCCCCCTTTTGTATAGGGGGCAACTACACAAGATGCAAAGATAAAACGAGAACTTTTATTATCCAAATTTTTATTTGATTTTTTTTTATTTTTTTAGGGTATTTTTGTAAACCTATGAGTTGTAATGGTTTATGGAAGATTTATCTCTCTCAAAATAGTTAATTAAACATTTATTACCTTTATTTATCTCTAAATTTTATCTTTTTTTTGTCATTTGACTCAATTAAATTAACTTTGCAACATAGGATATGTTTGTGATATCCTATACTAAAGTTGTATAATCATTAAATAGTAAAATATGAATATCCTTTTATTAGGTTCGGGCGGAAGAGAGAATGCCCTTGCGTGGAAAATAACTCAGAGTGAAAAATGCGATAAGTTGTTTATCGCTCCAGGTAATGCAGGTACTGCAAACGCAGGAACAAACGTTGCTATCAAAGCCGATGATTTTGATGCCATTAAAGAGTTTGTTCTTGCCAATGATATTAAAATGGTTGTTGTAGGTCCTGAAGATCCATTAGTAAAAGGTGTTTATGACTATTTTAAAAATAGTGCAGAATTGAAAAACATCCCAGTTATTGGACCTTCAAAAGAGGGTGCAAGACTTGAGGGTAGCAAGGCTTTTGCTAAGGCATTTATGATGCGTCAAAACATTCCTACTGCCGCATACAAAGAGTTTACTGCAAAAGAGTATGATGAGGCTGTTGAGTTCTTGAAAACCTTAAAAGCTCCATACGTTTTAAAAGCCGATGGCTTGGCTGCCGGTAAGGGTGTATTAATTATCGACAACCTTAAAGAGGCTGAAGAGGAGTTGAAAGCCATGCTCGATGGTATGTTTGGCGAAGCAAGTAGCACTGTTGTTATTGAAGAGTTCTTATCGGGAATAGAGTGTTCGGTATTTGTTTTGACAGATGGAGAGAACTACAAAATATTACCCGTTGCAAAAGACTATAAACGTATTGGCGAGGGTGATACCGGTTTAAACACTGGTGGTATGGGAGCTGTTTCGCCTGTTTCTTTTGCCGATGAAGTGTTTATGAAAAAGGTTGAGGAGCGTATAGTTATCCCAACAGTTGAAGGTCTTAAGAAAGAGGGTATTGAGTATAAAGGTTTTATATTCTTAGGTCTTATCAATGTTGACAACGAGCCTATGGTTATTGAGTATAACGTAAGAATGGGCGACCCTGAAACAGAGGCTGTTATGCTTCGCATCAAATCTGACCTTGTTGATATGTTTGAGGGTGTGGCAGAGGGTAAACTTAATGAGAAGATTCTTGAAATTGACCCTCGTTACGCAGTTACTGTTATGTTGGTATCGGGAGGATATCCCGGTGATTACGAAAAGGGTAAAGAGATTACCGGACTTGAAAATGTTACAGATAGTATATTGTTCCATGCAGGAACTGCCCTTAAAGATGGTAAGGTTGTAACATCGGGTGGTAGAGTAATTGCAGTTAGTTCATACGGAAATAGTAAAGATGAGGCTTTGGCTAAATCGTTTGAGAATGCTCAAAAGATTGAGTTCGACAAAAAATATTATCGTAGAGATATTGGCTTTGATTTAAAATAGAACTTAAACGGTGGAATCGGGCAGAGAGTACGGAGCAATAAAGGTACCTACATCGTTGGTATCTCACATTATATGTATAATTGTGGCGGTGGCTATGGTAGTCATCGCCTCAATATATTTTGCTCCTGAGGTGGAGAATTTTAAAGGTATTGTTCCTTTACAAATATCAGAGGAGTGGTTAGTATCAAATATGGCAATTACTGTTAATATTGTAATTGTGATGCTCCTTACTTTTGTTATCTCTTCAATAGCAAATAAATACTCTCTTACTACTCTATTGTCGCTATTCCCTTCGCTGTTTTTTATATTGTTGCAATGCTGTAAACCAGCTATTCTACAATCGTTTAATATTGGACTTATAGGTGCTACCTCTATTCTTGTTGCCACCTACTACCTTTTTGAGAATTATGGCAGAAGGCATGTGGAGAGTATGGTATATAATACTACTCTTATTTTATGTGCAACGGCAGTTCTCTGGGATAAGATTATATTTTTTATTCCTCTCTTTTGGATTGGTATGGCTCAACTCAACATCCTTTCGGTAAAGAGTGCAGGTGCATCGCTACTTGCAATAGCAACAGCATCTTTTTTATTTTGGGCATCTTCATATTTAGGATTGGAATATTTCAATTTTAATAGTGCGTGGGAGAGTATTAAATCGGTTATCCTATTGGAGGATTATAACTCTATAAGTCGAAAGATGCTATATGATATTCTATATCTGATACCTATCTTAATTGTTGTTGCTATTTACAATATTACAAATCTATATGCCGACTCTCGTGAGAAGATTTCAATAAAAAGGTATGTTCAGTTTTTAAACTCTGTTCTCTTGACTACTCTTTTGCTTATTGCGTTTAATCCATTAAACATAAACTCATATATGCCCATTTTTAATAGCAGTGCCGCTCTTTTGTCGGCTCACTATTTTAACTCTATTAAGAGTAAAGGCAAATTGAGATTCTTATATTTGATAATACTGATATATATTACCTGCTATATTGTATGGATTTTGTAGCACAACTATCGGGATGGGGGTATATTGGATTGTTCCTCTCTGCCTTTATATCAGGAACGGTATTCCCTTTGAGTTCCGAAGCAGTTTTAACCTTACTGCTTGCATCGGGATTTAATATGACTACCTCGTTGATTGTTGCAACTCTCGGTAATTTTCTGGGTGGCGTAACATGTTACTATATTGGCAGATTGGGTAAATTGGAGTGGATTGAGAAATATCTTAGAATAAAACCAGAGAAGCTACAAAAAGGTATTTCGTATCTACAAAAAGGTCCCGGAGCAATAATTGCCTTTCTCTCGTTTTTACCCTTTTGTGGCGAACTTATTATAGTGGCATTGGGATATATGAGGGCTAACCGGTGGATTACTAACATATCTATGCTATTGGGTAAATTTTTGCGTTATCTTTGCATTGCAAAAGGTGTTGAATTTTTTATATGATAAAAACTATTAAGGCGTGATATAAAGTATGAGAATAGGTAAACTTGATTTTGGAGATTTCCCCTTATTCCTTGCACCTATGGAGGGAGTAACAGATGCTTCGTTCCGTCTTATGTGTAAAGAGTTTGGTGCCGATATGGTTTACACCGAGTTTGTATCGGCCGATGCTTTAATAAGGCACGTTAATAAAACTGAGGCTAAACTCTCTATTAGTGATGAGGAACGCCCTGTGGTTATTCAGATATATGGTAGGGAGATTGAGCCTATGGTTGAGGCTGCTAAGATATGCCGAGAGGCTAACCCCGATATATTGGATATCAACTTTGGATGCCCTGTTAAACGTGTAGCAGGGAAAGGTGCCGGTGCTGGAATGTTACGAAACATTCCTCAAATGCTCAAAATTACAAAGGCAGTTGTTGAGGCGGTTGATATTCCTGTTACAGTAAAAACCCGATTGGGGTGGGATCACGATTCTCGTATAATTGAGACTCTCGCCGAAGAGTTGCAAGATTGCGGAATTGCAGCACTCTCAATTCATGGGCGAACTCGTAGTCAAATGTACACAGGCTCTGCCGATTGGGATTATATCGGAAGGGTTAAGGCAAACCCTAAAATTAAGATACCCATTATTGGTAATGGCGATGTGACATCTGCCGAAATTGCCAAAGAGAGATTTGAGGAGTATAAGACCGATGCCATAATGATTGGTAGAGGTGCTATTGGTGCTCCTTGGATTTTCCGCGACATAAAGGGCTATATGACAAATCCTGATACATATAAACCTCTATCGGTGGAAGAGAAGATGAATGTTTTTAGACGCCAAATGCGTGAAAGTATTGCTCGTTTAGATGAGAGAAGAGGTATATTACACATTCGCCGACACCTTGCTGCAACTACTCTTTTTAAGGGTATTCCTAACTTCAGAGATATAAAGATAGCAATGCTAAGAGCCGAGAAAGAGGATGAACTAAACGCAATATTTGACACAATACAAGAGAAATATTTAAATAACTCAATTGATCATGAAGAGAATTAAATTACTATTTGTTGCAGTAATTACAATTTTTATTGCATCAGTTACGGTAAATGCACAAAATGGTGCTGTTAAGAAATACAACTATGTGTATAGCGACACAACTATTGCCGATTTTAATAAAATAAGTATTCTTAACGGAATTAACGTGGTATATACTCAAAGTGAGAGCAAGGCCGGAAAGGTAAGAATATATGCACCCGAAGGGGATGATGTTGTATCTATAACATCTAAAAACGGATTACTTAGCATCAGATATGGTAGAGGCTATAACAGAAACTTTGGTGTTATAATGGTTTATGTATATTCAAAAGAACTTACTCAAGTTGATTGTTCGGTTGGTGCCAACTTTACAGCAGAGGGTATTGTATCGGGCAGTAAACTTAAACTAAAGGTCTTAAACAAGAGTTTAATTCGTTGTAAAAATATTGTTTACGATGAAGTGGTTGTAAAACGCGGTTTAGGTAGAGGGGATATTCTTCTATCGGGCAAAGCAAGAAAGGCAACATACTCTATCATTGGTAGTGGAGAGATTGATGCCGATAATTTAGTTGCAGAGGAGGTCACTTGTAAGATTCTTGGAAAAGGTGACGTTGGTTGCCACGTGAATAAAGACATCTCTGTCCGCAGTTGGGGGAAAGGTGCGGCTTACTGCAAAGGAGATTTAAAAATCTCGGGCAAGAACAAAAAAATTCGTGAAATGCCTACAAAAGCAGAAGAGTAGATAATATTCATATATACATTTCAAACAAATAAGAGGGTTGCACTGATGAAGTGAACCCTCTTATTTTATATACTTTATTATCTGTGCAATATTAAAACTCTGCTGTACTCATATCACCTGTTTCGTTAAATGCTGTGTGCATTGCAAAGGCAGCAGATAGAGTGTGAGGAGTGTGTCCTGCTCCCATTTCAAGGTACTTGCGAAGTAATGGGCGATACATTGGGTGAGCACAGTTCTCAATTATTGCCTCTGCTCTTTGGCGAGGTGATTTACCACGAAGGTCGGCAACTCCTTGCTCTGTGATAAGGATTGATACAGAGTGTTCACTGTGGTCAAGATGCGATACCATAGGTACTATGGCACTAATTTTACCTCCTTTTGCTACTGATGGACATGTGAATATTGATAGGTATGCGTTACGAGTAAAGTCGCCCGAACCTCCTATTCCATTCATCATTTTTGTTCCGGTAACGTGTGTTGAGTTGATATTACCGAATATATCTGCCTCAAGTGCTGTGTTTATGGTAATAAGTCCCATACGGCGAACTACCTCCGGATTGTTTGATAACTCCTGTGGACGTAAAACTATCTTATCGCGGAAGAAATCTACATCTGATATTATCTCTTCCATTACTGCATCACTGACAGTTAGTGAACATCCACTTGCAAATTTACATTTTCCGCTCTTCATCAAACCAACAACCGAGTCTTGCACAACCTCGGTGTACATCTCAAATGGTGGAATATCTGGGTTTGTACCAAGTGAGCCTAAGACTGCATTTGCTATGTTTCCTACTCCTGATTGTATGGGTAGGAACGATGAAGGAATACGTCCTGCTTTTAACTCTGATACCAAGAAATTACATACATTCTCGCCAATCTTATTGGTTGTTTCATCGGCTGGTGTAAAGGGTGCTACGCCATCGGGTAAGTTACTCTCAACTATACCTATGATTTTTGAGGGATCAATTTGTATATATGGTACTCCTACTCTATCGGATGGTGTATAAATGGGTATCTCTTTACGATATGGAGGATCGGCGGGTTGATATATATCGTGGAAGCCCTCTATTGCCTCAGGTGTGTGATGATTCAACTCAATGATAACCTTCTCTGCCAAATCGCATACTGTTGGTGCAATACCTACTCCCATACATGGTATTATGCGACCATCATCATATACTTTACAAGCCTCAACAATGGCAAAATCTAACTTACCATAAAATCCGTAACGCAGGTTTTGTGCCAAATGCGAAAGGTGCATATCAAAGTATTGTATCTCGTTCTTATTGATGCCTTCGCGTGATGATTTGTTTGATTGGTATGGTGTGCGTGCATCTATTGCTTTTGCACGAGCCAATGCTCCGTCAAGCATATCGCCCGATGATGCTCCTGTATATAACGATACTTTAAACTCTCTTCCTGCTTCGTGTTCAGCCTCTGCTTTCTCTGCCAATGCGGCTGAAACTACTTTTGGTGTTCCTGATGCAGTAAATCCACCAAATCCTATTTTCGCACCGTTTCCGATATGCGATGCTGCCTCTTGGGCTGTTATTACTTTAAATGCCATAATCTATATTGTTTTTATATTTTTATCTGCTTTTTTGCAAAAATACTTTCGCTCGCTGTAAAATATTCAACTAAACTTGATATTATTTTGCTCTCTAATCATTATTTTTGTGTCAAATTTACAAATTATTCTGATAAATAAAATATGTCGGAGGATAAAAAACTTTTTATTGAAACATACGGGTGTCAGATGAACGTGGCAGATAGCGAAGTAGTTGCCTCTATTATGGCTACTTGCGGCTACTCATTATGCGAAGATATTAACGATGCCGATGCTGTATTCCTAAACACCTGCTCTATTAGAGATAATGCCGAACAGAAGGTCTTGGGACGCTTGCAATTTATGAATAGTTTACGCCATAAGAAGGGTAAACTTATTGTGGGTGTTATTGGATGTATGGCTGAGAGGGTTAAGGAGGACCTTATAAACAACTACGGTGTTGACCTTGTTGCTGGTCCCGATGCTTATAACGACCTTCCCAACCTTGTAGGTGCTGTAGAGTGCGGCGAGAAGGCTATTAATATTGAACTCTCAACTGTTGAGACATACAAAGATATTCTTCCTCGAAAGATTGGTAAATCAATTTCGGGATTTATATCTATTATGCGTGGTTGCAATAACTTTTGCTCTTATTGTATTGTTCCATATACTCGCGGTAGAGAGAGAAGCCGTCCACCTCAAAGTATTCTTAATGAGTTGAACGAACTTAAAAATAATGGCATTAAGGAGATTACTCTTTTAGGTCAAAACGTTAACTCTTATATGTTTGAAGATGAGAATGGTAATAAAACCGATTTCCCTGCACTTCTTCGTATGGTCTCAACTGAGGCTGGAGATGGTATAAGGGTGCGTTTTACAACTTCTCACCCCAAAGATATGAGCGATGAGATTTTAAAAACCATTGCTGAGTGCGATAATATTTGTAACCATATTCATCTGCCTGTTCAATCGGGTTCTAACAGAATTTTGGCTCTGATGAATCGCAAATATACTCGCGAATGGTATTTAGAGAGAATTGCCGCAATCAGAAGATATATTCCCGACTGCGGTATATCAACCGATATGTTCAGCGGTTTTCACTCTGAAACTGAGGAGGAGTTTGAAGAGACTTTGTCGCTTATGCGTGAGGTTGGTTTCGACTCTTCATTTATGTTTAAATACTCTGAGCGTCCCGGAACTTTTGCATCAAAGAGATTGCCCGACAACATTAGCGAGGAGGTTAAGATTGCAAGGCTTCAACGTATGATTGAGTTACAAAACGAATTATCGGCAGAGAGTAACCGCCGCGATATTGGAAAACGCTTTGAGGTTTTGGTAGAGGGATTCTCAAAACGCTCTCGCGAACAACTTTGTGGAAGAACACCTCAAAATAAAACTGTTGTGTTTGACAAAGGTAACTACCACATTGGTGATAGAGTGATGGTTGAAATTTACGACTCATCATCGGCTACGCTCTTGGGAAAAACAGTTGATTGAATTGTTAGTTGTTAGTTTTTAGTTGTTAGATTTAGCATATTCAAAATATGGAATTGTATAAAAAATTGAATAACGTGATGGGATGGGCAATGTTCTTAATTGCAGGAATTGTCTATACCCTTACTTTAGAGCCAACCGCAAGTTTCTGGGATTGCGGAGAGTTTATATCATCGGCATACAAATTAGAGGTTGGACACCCACCCGGTAACCCTATTTTTATGCTTACTGGTAGGTTTTTTGCCAACTTTGCATCTGACCCATCACAAGTGGCATGGTGCATAAACTTTATGTCGGCAATGTTCAGTGCTGCAACTATTTTGTTGCTATTCTGGACAATTACTGCTCTTGCTCGTAAAATTGTTATCAAGGGTGATAACTACTCTTTAACAAACACTATTGCCATAATGGGTGCTGGTGCTGTTGGTGCTTTAGCATACACTTTCAGCGATACATTCTGGTTTTCGGCTGTTGAGGGAGAGGTTTATGCATACTCTTCGTTCTGTACAGCACTTGTTGTGTGGCTTATACTTAAATGGGAGAACCACGCTGATGAACCCCACGCCAACAGATATATTATTTTAATTGCATACATTATAGGTATCTCAATTGCTGTTCACTTGTTGAACTTATTGTGTATCCCTGCTATTGTTCTTATCTATTACTATAAGAAATGGAAAGAGCCATCGGCAAAAGGCTCTATAATTGCTATATTGGTTTCGTTTGCCCTTATATTCTTTATTCTTTACGGATTGGTTCCCGGATTTATAAAGGTTGCCGGATGGGCTGAACTCCTATTTGTAAATGTTTTTGGAGCACCTTATAACACAGGTGTTATTGCATACTTCTTCTTGGTTATTGCATCAATATGTTGGGGATTGTATGAGACCTTTACTCAAAAGAATTTGAACAGACTTAAATTGTCGTTCATTGTGAGTTTGATAATGGTAGGACTTCCTTTTGTTAGCGAAAGTATATTATTGTCGTTGCTAATTGTTGCAGCTCTAATTGTTGTAACCTTTGCAAGCAAGAAGGTAAACATAAGATTGCTTAATACAGTTTTAACTTGTATAATGGTGATATTTATAGGATACTCATCGTATGCTATTATCTTGTTACGCTCTACTGCTAATACTCCAATGGATCAAAATTCACCTGAGGATGTATTTGCTCTATCGAGTTATCTTAACCGCGAACAGTATGGCGAGAGACCTCTATTGTATGGATATACATACACCTCGGATATTGTTAGAGATGCAAATGGTAATCCCGAAATAAAAGAGGGCAAAGCTATCTGGAAACGTGTTATTAAAAACAATGAGAACGAACCTGATAAATATGTTGTAACTGACCACAAAAAGGATTATACATATCAACCTGAGTTGAATATGTTATTCCCTCGTATGTATAGCAACCAATCACATCATGTTGAGGCATACAAAGAGTGGAGCAAAGATGGCAATAAAACAAATAAGGTTAAGGTTAAAACTAATAGTGGTATCAGATATGTAGAGAAACCTACATTTGCTGAGAATATAAGATTCTTCTTGAGTTATCAAGTAAACTATATGTATTGGCGTTACTTTATGTGGAACTTTGCAGGACGCCAAAACGATATTCAAGGTCATGGTGAATTACACAAAGGTAACTGGATTACCGGTTTTAGTTTTATTGATAAACATATTGAAGGAGAAAACTTGCCTTCGGACTTGATGAACAACAAGGGTAGAAACGTATATTATATGTTACCTCTACTACTTGGATTGATTGGTCTGTTCTATCAGGCTTTCTCGGGACAAAAAGGTATTGAGAGTTTCTGGGTAACATTCTTCCTGTTCTTTATGACTGGTTTGGCTATTGTTATTTACCTTAACCAAACACCTTACCAACCAAGAGAGAGAGATTATGCCTACGCAGGCTCTTTCTATGCCTTTGCTATATGGATTGGTATGGGAGTATTAGGTATATATAGTTTAATTAAGAGATACCTTCTTAAAGATAGAGATAACTCTATTGTTGCTCTTGCAACTGCTATTCTATGCTTGTTTGTTCCTGTTCAGATGGCAGCACAAAACTGGGATGACCACGACCGCTCGGGACGCTATGCCGCACGTGATTTTGGTAAGAACTATTTGAGTTGTGTTGAGGAGAACGGTATTATATTCACAAATGGCGATAACGATACATTCCCATTGTGGTATGTTCAAGAGACTGAGGGTTACAGAACAGACGTGAGAGTTTGTAACTTGAGTTATCTTCAAACTGATTGGTATATTGACCAAATGAAGAGCCAAGCATACGAATCTACTCCTCTACCTATTGAGATGGATAGAAGCAGATATGGTAACGGTAAACTCTCATACGCATACGTTCTTGACAGAGGCTATGGTTACGATATGGAACTTGACAAAGCAATGAATTACCTTATATCAGAGGATAAGGATAATAAATATATCCCTGAATATGGTATATCTATTGACCATATACCTAACAGTAACCTCTATATTGATGTTGATTCAGCAGCAGTAGCAGATAAAATTCCTGCCGACTTAAAAGGGTATGCTACCGACAGAATTGATATAAAGTTGGCAAATAACGATGCTCTGATGCTAAATCAATTATCGGTATTGAGTATGCTTAACTCTATTGCAAGGGATAACTGGGAAAGACCTATCTACTATGCAGTAACTGTTGGCCCTGATATGTATCTGAATTTGGACAAACACTTTGTTAAGGTTGGTTTGGCATACAGAATACTTCCTGTTGTAAACAACGATACAGAGAGTGACGGATTGGTTGATACCGAGACAATGTACGATAATATGATGAACAAATTTGAGTGGGGCGGTGTCGATAATCCTAATGTATATTTAGATGAGACCGTTCGCAAAATGACATATACTATGCGTATGTTGTTTATTGACCTTGCTGAGGCATTGATAATGGAAGAGAAGTACGATATGGCTTTGAATGTTCTTGATAAGATGATGGAGAAGATACCTGCATCGGCAACAAAACACGATTACCTATCAATTCAACCTGCAATGGCATATTACAGTTTGGGCGAAACTGAAAAGGGTAAAGCCCTGCTAACTGAAATTGCCGATAACTCAATGGAGTATATGAGTTGGTTCAGAACATTGGAATACAATAAACTTAGATCAATATCTCAAGAGTATTTAAGACAAGAATACACATTAAAAACAATTATTCAATTCTTTATACAACAAGGCGATGAGGAGAGTGCAGAGAAGTATCTTTACGCTCTCAGTGATTTAGGTTACAACTTGTTTAAAGAGTCATAATAGAAGAGATATGTTAATAGAGCAACCGCCATATATGTACAGGATGTTGTATCCTGAAACTATATGGCGAATACCACGAAAAAACAAAACAGTATATCTGACTTTTGATGATGGTCCAGTACCTGAGGTTACACCTTGGGTACTGAATATTTTAGACCACTATAACATTAAAGCCACCTTCTTTTGCGTTGGAGATAATGTTGCCCGACATAAAGAGTTGTATCAAGAGGTGCTGAACAGAGGTCATTTAACTGGCAACCATACCCAAAACCATATACAGGGTATGAAGTTCAGAACAAAAAACTATCTTAAAAATGTTGAGGCTGCCAATACTTTAATAAACAGTCCACTATTCAGACCTCCGCACGGACATATGCGTTTTAGGCAGAAGGTTGCTCTCCAAAAGGCGGGTTATCATATAATAATGTGGGACGTTGTTAGTAGAGATTATAGTAAAAACTTAACTCCCGATGAGGTTGTGGAGATTGTAAAGAAATATACCCGTAACGGCTCTATTATTGTTTTCCACGACTCAATAAAAGCCCAACGTAACCTTAAAGAGGCTCTACCAAAAGTGATAGAGTGGTTACTTGCCGAAGGGTACGCTATAAAAAGACTCCCTATTAAATTTCTAATAAACGAATAGAATTTTTTGAATTAGGAATTAGTTCGGCACTCCGTGCCAATTAGGAATTAGGAATTTTACTATTAAGCACACATAAGGCATTTGCTTTAGCAATGTACTTATTTTTAAATATTAGACCAATTAGGCTAATTTAGTCCAATTGGTCTATTTTATTTTTACTGCAACTTCTTAAAGAATTCCCAAATAACTATACCTGCGGCAACCGATACATTGAGGGAGTGTTTAGTGCCAAATTGAGGAATTTCAACAGCAAAATCGCACATATCAACAACCTCTTGCTGAACGCCCTTAACCTCGTTGCCCAATATAAGAACATATTTATTGGTTTTATCAAGCTCAACCCTATCGAGCATTATACTATTTTGAACCTGCTCAACAGCAAATATCTTATATCCCTCTTGTTTAAGTTTTGCAACAACTGCTTTGGTATCCTCCTCATACTCCCACTCCATACTATCCTCAGCACCTAAAGCGGTTTTATGAATTTCGGCATTAGGAGGTGTAGCAGTTACACCACATAAATATATCTTCTCAAGTTTAAAAGCATCAGAACTACGGAAAACCGAACCTACATTATTTAAACTTCTTATATTATCAAGTACCACAACCAAAGGAGTCTTATCAATTTGTTTAAACTCCTCCTTTGATACTCTATCCAACTCAATAACCGATAACTTTTTCATATCTCTTTTTTTCAATCCCACGTTTTATTTACATGCATAAAAATAGTAAATCAAAATTTTCCAAAGAAATAATTTAACGAAAATCGTAAAAATCCAAAGAAATAATTCAAATACTACTCTTTCACAAATCAAAATATATTAGTGATTTACACTTTTTCCAACGAATATGCAAGATATTGTTACACTTTTTCAAGGGAATGGATAGGTTCAGTTGTTAGTTTTTAGTTGTCAACTTTGTTGCCCCTTCGGGGTAGTTTTTAGATTAATAAAACTAAATAATCTTTCAAAACAATAACAAAATAGGGGGCTGTGTCAAAATGTATTTTTTGGCGCAGCCTCCTACTTGCATGGTTACAGAATTTTATCCCTAACTTATCTGATTATAAACATTTTAATGTAGGGACGTACCATGGTACGTCCGAAAAAAACAACCAAAATCGGGGAAATACATTGATACTCTTTTTGACGGACACACCGTGGTGTGTCCCTACTTGCTTGGTTACAGAATTTTGCACCTCGATTTATCTGATTATCAATATCTTAATGTAGGGACGTACCATGGTACGTCCGAAAAAACAAAGAATAATAAATAGTTATTAGAGCCTTTATTGCTAATAACTAAGGTGTATGTAGCACCGTACAACTAAAAACTGACAACTGCGGACACAGCATGCTGTGTCCCTACTTGCATGGTTGCAGAGTTTTGCACCTTAACTTATATGATTATCAATGCCTTAATGTAGGGACGTACCATGGTACGTCCGAAAAAACAACCAAAATCGGGGAAATACATTGATACTCTTTTCGGCGGACGTGACTCCGTCGTGCAGAGCACTGATTTCCTCCGTCGCATAGGAGTTAATACCTCCGTCGTGCAGAGCACTGCACTCCCCATTTTTAGGCACAAATTGACATTTAGTCAATTTTAATTACAATGTAATTACCTAAAAATGCCCCATACTGCGGTCGGATTAACATTCAGTTAATCCTATTTGTTTCACAAATACCTTGTATGCATGCTGTGTCCCTACTTGTATGGTTGCAAACTCTGTGTATCTTTTCCGAAAAAACAACCAAAATCGGGGAAATAATAGAGACAAAATTCCTATTTTTTAATTAAATCACTATCTTTGCAGACGAAAACTGTGTAAATACACAAAAACTATACTTATATGAGATTTAAAAGAGCAGAATACATCAGAAAGTTGATAAGCAGCAAGCACAATCATTTGATAAAGATTGTTACAGGGTTACGACGCGTTGGCAAGTCGTATCTGCTATTCAATCTTTATAAGCAACATCTTTTGAACAATGGTGTTGATGCCGAGCATATTATTGAAATACAACTTGACTCATTTGTACACCGAAAATATCGCAAAGCAGAAACTTTATATGAATATGTAGAGAATTTGACAAAGCAAGATTCACAAATGTATTATGTGTTAATTGATGAAGTTCAGATGTTAGAAAGTTTTGTTGATGTTCTTAATGGGTTCTTACATATTGAGAATCTTGATGTATATGTAACAGGAAGTAATGCTAAATTCCTCTCTTCAGATATAGTTACAGAATTCAGAGGACGCGGAGTTCAAATCCATCTTCAACCACTTTCGTTTAAAGAAATAAAAGAAATGTCAGATGAAGATACTTCTTCATTGTGGCGAGATTACATTTATTATGGGGGGCTGCCAATGGTTGTCATTGAGAAGGATAAAGCACGAAAAGCAGAAATTCTTCAAGAGCTGCTTAAAGAGACATATTTAAGTGATATCATAAACCGTAATAGAATAAAAAATGATGCTGAATTAGAAGAATTATTTTGTCTCTTGGCATCAAATATAGGAGCATTAACTAATCCCAACAAACTCACAGATACATTCGTTAGTGAGAAAAAGGTAAAAATAAGTCACAATACAATAAAAACCTATATAGATTACTTTATAGACTCATTCCTCATTGAGAAAGCAGTTCGCTATGATATTAAAGGGAAGAAGTATATTGACACTCCATACAAATATTATTTTGCTGACCTTGGATTGCGTAATGCTCTTTTGAATTTCCGTCAAGTAGAGCCAACTCATATCATGGAGAACATCATATATAACCATCTTGTCGGTAATGGTTATAAAGTAGATGTAGGAAGTGTTACATTCTATCAGAAAAATGATGAAGATAAAACTATTAGAATTACTCTTGAAATTGACTTTGTTTGTAACAAAGGCAGTGAAAGATTATATATACAATCTGCATATTCGTTACCAAATGAGGAGAAAAAGAACCAAGAACAACGTTCTCTTACCCTTACTAACGACTATTTTACAAAAATAATTATTACAACAGATAATATACCAACACATACCATGCCAAACGGCATTATCATGATGAATATCTTTGATTACCTTCTGAATTAAAAAGATAACAGATATATTTGTATTTTAGACGGACACACCGTGGTGTGTCCCTACTTGTCTGGTTACAGAATTTTGCACCTTAACTTATATGATTATAAACGTCTTAATGTAGGGACGTACCATGGTACGTCCGAAAAAACAACCAAAATCAGGGAAATACATTGATACTCTTTTTAGCGGACACACCCCCGTCGCACAGAGCACTGTGCTCTCCAACCTTCGGCACGAATTGACATTTAGTCAATTCTAATTACTTTGTAATTACCTTGCTTGCGTGTGTCCCTACTTGCATGGTACAGAATTTTGCACCTTAGCTTATCTGATTATCAACATCTTAATGTAGGGACGTACCATGGTACGTCCGAAAAAATAAGGAATAATAAATAGATGTTAGAGCCTTTATTGCTAATAACTAAGGTGCGTGGGTAACACCGTACAACTAAAAAGTAACAACTGCGGAGAGAGCATTTTTTTTGACGGACACAACTCCGTCGTGCAGAGCACTGCACTCCCCATACTGCGGTCGGATTAACATTCAGTTAATCCTATTTGTTTCACAAATACCTTGTATGCATGCTGTGTCCCTACTTGCTTGGTTGCAGAATTTTGCACCTCAGCTTATCTGATTATCAATGCCTTAATGTAGGGACGTACCATGGTACGTCCGAAAAAATAACCAAAATCGGGGAAATACATTGATACTCTTTTTAGCGGACACACCCCCGTCGCACAGAGCACTGTGCTCTCCAACCTTCGGCACGAATTGACATTTAGTCAATTCTAATTACAAAGTAATTACCTTGCTTGCGTGTGTCCCTACTTGCATGGTTACTTCTTGTATATTCCAATTAGCTTACAACTTATTATAACAATCCTGTTCCCATTTTAAGATGTTGTTTTCAATATATTGCGATATATTATTACAATCTTCAACTCCTCGTATTAAATGGTCATGATAGCGACTCTGCCATTTAAATTTTATATTTCTTTTATTGGCATATCGTGTTACTGATGATTTTATAGAGCCTACAAATATTGATAATAAAGGGCGTTTCGTTAGGTTTATTCCTTCCGAGATACGATACTCTGATGTAGGGACACAGCATGCTGTGTCCGAAAAATTATCTCCTTCACAAACCTCAACTATTGCATGAAAGTGATTTGGCATTACTACTGATTGCAATACTTTTATATATGAATGGTGGGTGTTACTATTATTCAATATTTCATACAAATATTTACCTACTTCACTTAGCTCAATCTCTCCTTTTTTTATTTCCCCAAAATAATGAATCCAATTATCAGTACAGACTGTTATAAAATATAATCCGGTATTATATTCTATCCATTGCGCTCGAGGTGTTTTTCGTTGTGGGAGTTTTTTCATTACAGTTAAAATTATTTACTTATGCTACAACAAATATATGTTATATATAAATAATTTCAAAAGATGTTTTTTATATTTTGTAATACTATTCTCAGCGGACACACGATCGTGTGTCCCTACTTGCTTGGTTGCAAACTCTGTGTATATTTTCCGAAAAAACAACCAAAATCGGGGAAATACATTGATACTCTTTTCGGCGGACACAGCATGCTGTGTCCCTACTTTATTTGTTATAAATTCTTATTCTAAAAACTGACATCTAATAGCTGAAAACTGATAACTTTTGATACCCTTTTCGGCGGACACACCGTGGTGTGTCCCTACTTGTCTGGTTGCAGAATTTTGCACCTTAACTTATATGATTATCAATGTCTTAATGTAGGGACGTACCATGGTACGTCCGAAAAAACAACCAAAATCGGGGAAATACATTGATACTCTTTTTAGCGGACACACCATGGTGTGTCCCTACTTGGCCGGTTGCAAACTCTGTGTATCTTTTCCGAAAAAACAACCAAAATCGGGGAAATACAACAAGAGGTTGCAACGCGTACTATTACGTTACAACCTCTTGCTTATTATTGAGTGTTATTCTAAAAACTAAATTTAAACGCTGTGGCGTTTAATTCTACTCGCAAACTGCGCGGACAGAGCGCCCGTAGTAACGGTAGAAGTAGTCCCAATCCACATTGCCCGAAATGAAGTCCAAGTAGTAAGCGAAGCTACTACTGCTACTGCTCGTATAAAGCGAACTCGACCAGTAGTAACCGTAACTGCCCGCAGAGTTAAGATTGCTATTGCTGCGATAGCCAGCCGCCGGGAGAAATATACTGTTGCCGTTCTTCTTACTTGTTACTTTATAACCTCTTACTCCGTTTTGAGTTGTCCAATTCCATGTACAGTTATTTGTATCCATTAATTCTTCTAGTTCCTCGTATGTTGGCATACGCCAACTTCCACCCCAATTTACATGAGCTGCATCGTCTGTGAGTTCTAATGTGGTTTTATTATCTACTGTGCCATAATTTGAACTTGTACAGTATTTGGTCATTGAATACTTATCTCCATTACACCATTTATAGGTAATCCAATCGTAGGAAGTTGTTTTTGGTGTGGTTTCGCCCCACGCATAGTAATTACCATATTCCTCCGGCGTTGTTGCGCCTACGTTGCAGGTTGCCCATTTGACACTTAAGCCGAGGTCAACGTATTCGTGTCCGTTATATTTATCTATAAAGTTTGCTACATATACGCTATTGGCTGTTACGATGGCTGTATAGGGGTTTTGGGTGCTTACGACGTTGCCGTTTAAGGTCCAATTCTTAAATACATAGCCACTATTGGGGGTAGCGGTTAAGGTTACACTGCCGCCCTCTTGTACACTGCTTGAACTGCTACTTACTGTTCCATTGCCACTGCTTACTACTGTTACGCTATAATTGGGTATATTTTGGAATACTGCAGTTATCTCAGTATTTGAATTTATGGGAAGTATAAGCGTGTTTGAAGTGCTTATCTCTATTCCTTCCATATTCCAACCTTTGAATTTGTATCCGCTTTTTGCGGTGGCTACATAGGTGACGTTGGTGCCGGGCACTACGTATTTGGGGGTGGTAGTACTTCCGTCGATGGTTACGTTGCCTGTGCCTGACGGTAATACTTT